>NZ_JBHSBP010000048.1:0-22512 GCF_042650725.1 Micromonospora sp. GCM10011541 | reverse complement strand
GCCGGCGACGCCGAGGTCGTCCAGGAGCCGACCGAGCAGCCGTACGGCATCCGCGACTGCGCCATCCGCGACCCCGCGGGCAACCTGATCCGCATCCAGGAGCTGCGCTGAGCCGTCCGGTCATCGATTCGGCCATGATGGTCGGCGTCGCGACCAGCTGCGAAGAATCCGGCGGCCAGCGCTTCCAGGCCGCTGTCCTCGACCACACCCTCGGCGGCCGCACCATCGCAGAGGTGCTCGCGATGTCGGTCGCCGAGGCCGAGGCGTTCTTCGCCGAGGGCGAGGCGCGCATGCCGGCCGCCCACAAGGGCGATTGACATCCTCGCCGAGCCGACCACCGGTCTCCAGCCGGCCGACGTCGAGCAGCTGCTCGGCCGGCTCGACCGGCTCGTCGACTCCGGCAAGTCGGTCATCGTCATCGAGCACCTCGCCGCCTGCTCGGCAGGTAGCCGAGGTGCTCGCGGACATCGATGGAAGGGGCTCTCTCATGTGTCACCCCTCGTGGGGGCGCGCACTCGCCGCGGCGCAGACCCTCAGCGACCTCGCGCGACTGCGCCGTGTCCGGGACCGGATCGACCGGGAGTACGCGCAGCCGCTGAACGTCGAGGCGCTCGCCCGCGGCGCGCACATGTCGGCGGGGCACCTCAGCCGCCAGTTCCGGCTGGCCTACGGCGAGTCGCCGTACGCGTACCTGATGACGCGTCGCATCGAGCGCGCGACGGCGCTGCTGCGTCGTGGCGACCTCAGCGTCACCGAGGTCTGCTTCGCGGTCGGCTGCTCATCGCTGGGCACCTTCAGCACCCGCTTCACCGAGCTGGTCGGCATGCCGCCCAGCGCCTACCGGCGCCGCGCAACGGGCGCTGCGGCGGGGATGCCGCCGTGTGTGGCGAAACAGGTGACAAGACCGGTCAGGAATCGAGAAGCTCCGGTCGCCGAGCCGCAACTAGCGTGATGGCCATGGCATCCATCGAATCCGTCACCCTCGACGTGGCCGACCCCACGGCCGCCAACCGCTTCTACACCGCCGCTTTCGGTTTGGACACGCAGATACGCCTGCGGGCCTCGGAGGCACCGACGACCGGCTTCCGTGGGTTCACGCTGGCGCTCACGGTGTCCCAGCCGGCCACCGTCAACGGTCTCATCGGCGCTGCCCTGGACGCCGGTGCCACGGTGCTGAAGCCTGCCGCGAAGTCGCTCTGGGGCTACGGGGGTGTCGTGCAAGCCCCGGACGGCACGATCTGGAAGGTCGCGACCTCGGCGAAGAAGGACACCGGCCCGGCCACCCGGCAGATCGACGAGATCGTGCTCCTGCTGGGAGTCGCGGACGTGGCCGCGAGCAAGCGGTTCTACGTCGCGCGCGGCCTCGCCGTGGCGAAGAGCTTTGGCCGCATGTACGTCGAGTTCGCTGCCGGGTCGAGTCCCGTCAAGCTGGCGCTGTACAGGCGCCGTGCCCTCGCCAAGGACGTCGGCGTCGCTCCCGACGGCACCGGATCGCACCGGCTCACGATCGGCGGCGATGCCGGGCCTTTCACCGACCCGGACGGATTCGCCTGGGAGGCCGCATCGCTGGCACCCACGCCCTGACGTGTCACTGCTGCCTGCCCGACCTGGCCGCCGATCACGAGACGGCTGCCGGGCGAACCGAGTGATGACCGCTGGAGCCCATCCCCTGGAGGAAGGGCTCTCCACGAAGTGACTGGAGAGAGCATGACGGGCGCGCTGCCGCGTGGGCTTGAGGAGAGGCTGCGGGACACTCGCGCGAAACTGGAGAGCGACGTCGATCTCTGGGTCGCGACGTCGGGCTCCCCGGGCGGGGTCCACCTCATCCCGCTCTCGTACCTCTGGGACGGGACCGCGTTCCTCATTTCGACGCCGCGCGCCTCGGTCACCGGCCGCAACCTGCTGGCGGACGGCCGGGTGCGACTCAGCCTTGGGCCGACGCGCGACGTGGTCGTCGTCGACGGCACGTCACGCAGTTGGCGCAGCAGCGTCGCTGCCTGACCAAGCTGGTCGTCGGTGAAGTGCTGCCACCGTTGAGAAACATGGCCGGGCACGAACGACAACATGTCACGGCCGTGTCGGTCCCACCCCAGCTGCTGAGGGCAGCCGTCGACTTGCTGAAGAGGGTGAAGGACCTCTCGCTTTGCGGCTGCATCCGTAGGCCCGGGGAGATCGTCCTGGGCCGACGGCATTGCCGTACGCGGCGCGCCGCCGCTTTGCGGGGAGGTTGTCCGTCCAGCGGACGATCAAGGGAAAGGGGGTACCCACTCCCTTCCACTTTCAACATATACCGCACCCGGGGGCTTGCGGCAAGACCCGGGTCGTGCCGCAGAATTGCCGGCCGAGGCCAGAACCTTCGGAAATGGGAGTCGCGAAATGCGTGTGTTGTTGTCGACGGTCGGGTCGCGCGGGGACGGGGTTGCATGCTGACGTGCGTGGTCTTCACCCAAACAGAACTCGACTACCTGGCCACGCAGCGCATCGGGCGGCTGGCCACCGTCTCGCCTGACGGGCAGGTGCAGAACAACCCGACCAACTTCTTCGTCGATGCCGGCACTGGCACGATCGTCATCGGCGGCGGCGCGCTGGGCTCGTCGAAGAAGTTCCGGAACGTCCAGCAGGGCAGCACAGTCGCGTTCGTCGTGGACGACCTGGCGACGGTCGATCCGTGGGCGCCCCGAGGCATCGAGATCCGGGGCACGGCGGTGGCGCTGACGGACCACGAGCCGCCCCTGCCGTACCTGTCCCAGGAGATCATCAGGATCACCCCGACCAAGATCGTCTCGTGGGGGCTGGGCGGGCCGCGAGCGAGCCGTACGGTGTGAAATCTCGTTGGGACGTGGCTACACAGGCCTGAGCGGGTGGGGACTGGCGACGTAGCACCCGCGGTGGAGCGGGCCTGCGCGGGCCGCTCGCAAGATGCTGTCGCGCCTGGACCGGTTGGGCGACGTGCCGGTCGTGGTCATGCTGCCGTCGCCGCACCACCCGCCGCACCCGCTGCCGGGCCGGCCGTTCCCGCCGGACCTGGTCGACAGCCGAATGCTGTGGGACCTGGACGCCCATAGCTGCACCGCGCTGTTCGGCGCGGCGCTCAACATCCACCGGGCGTCGATCGGCCTGCCACCGGTGGACAATCCGCGACCACGTCTCAGGCCGCGTGACGACGCGTACGCGCAGGTCGTCGCGGCCGTGACGGACGCCGCGTTCCGCACCGCGATGATGCGCTCGGCCACGGCGGGCGACGGCGCGGCCCCGCTCGCCGACCAGGTTGAGGAGGCGTTCGCGATGCTCGCCGGCGGCCTGGCCACAACCACCCTTACCACCGAGGAGAAGCTGATGACCGTTCAACCCGAGCCGGGCGCGGCCGGGATCCCGGCGGCGATCGCGCCGGACCACCTGGCCGTGGCCGGCGTGCCCGTGGCCGCCGAGGCGGCCGCCCGCGGCGAGGTGCCGGCCGAGCAGTCCGGGCGGATGTCGCACGCCGAGGTGATCCAGGCGCTGTCCGGCCTCATGCTCGGCATGTTCGTCACGATCCTGGCCTCGACGATCGTCTCCAACGCGCTGCCGCGCATCATCGCCGACCTCGGCGGCACCCAGTCGGTCTACACCTGGGTGGTCACCACCGAGTTGCTGTCGATGACCGCGACCGTGCCGCTCTGGGGCAAGATGGCCGACCTCCACAGCAGGAAGCTGCTGATCCAGCTCTCGCTGAGCCTGTTCGTGGTCGGCTCGCTGATCGCCGGCTTCGCGCCGAACGTCACGCTGCTGCTGGTCAGCCGCATCGCGCAGGGCGTGGGCGCCGGCGGCATGGGCGCGCTCGCGATGATCGTGATGGCCGCGATGATCCCGCCGCGCGAGCTGGGCCGCTACTCCGGCGTCTTCGGCGCGGTGTTCGGCGCGGCCACGATCGCCGGCCCGCTGATCGGCGGCGTGCTGGTGGACACCTCGTGGCTGGGCTGGCGCTGGTGCTTCTTCATCGGCATCCCGTTCTCGCTGGCCGCGATCGCCCTGCTGCAGAAGACGCTGCACCTGCCGGTCGTCCGCCGGCCCGTGAAGGTCGACTGGCTGGGCGCGCTGCTGATCATGGCCGGCGTCTGTACGCTGCTGATCTGGTCAAGCCTGGCCGGTCAGCACTTCGCCTGGGGCTCGTGGCAGACCGCGGCGTTCGTCTGCGGCGGCTTGCTCCTGCTCGCGCTCGCGGTGTGGACCGAGTCGCGGGCCGCAGAGCCGATCATCCCGCTCGGCATCTTCCGCAACCGCACGGTCACGCTGACCGTGGTGGCCAGCACGCTGGTCGGCGTGGCGCTGTTCGGCGGTACGGTGTTCTTGTCGCAGTACTTCCAGGTAGCGCTCGGTAAGTCCCCGACGGTCGCCGGCCTGATGAGCCTGCCGATGATTTTCGGTCTGCTGGTGTCCTCGACGGTCGCCGGACAACTCATCACGCGGTTCGGGCGCTGGAAGGCGTACCTGGTGGTGGGCTCGCTCGTGATGACCGGCGGGTTCCTGTTGCTCAGCACGATCGACGCGAAGACCGGCGTGCTGCTGCTGGCGGCGTACATGTTGGTGCTCGGGATCGGGGTCGGCATGCTCATGCAGAACCTCGTACTCGCCGCGCAGAACGACGTGCCCGCCGCCCAGTTGGGCGCGGCCACCTCGACGCTCACCTTCTTCCGCAGCATGGGCGGCGCGATCGGGGTGAGCGCGCTGGGCGCGGTGCTCACCAACAGGGTGACCTCGCTCTTCGTCGACCACTTCGGTGCAGCGGCGACCGGGGGCGGCAGCGCCAAGGTGCCCGACCTCGAGACGCTGCCCGCGCCGGTCCTCGCCGTGATCCGCGACATCTACGGCACGGCGACCTCGGACCTGTTCCTGGTGGCCGCGCCGATCGCGTTCCTCGCCGTGCTCGCGGTGGTCTTCATCAAGGAGAAGCCGCTGTCCACCCTCACCGGCGACGAGCGCCGCGCGCGGGAAGCGGCGGTGGCACCGCACTGAGTCGCGCGGGGCGCCTGGCCCGTCGGCCACGGGTCAGGCGCCGCGCGGGGCGTACATGATGACGGCCACGCCGCACCGACCACCCCTGCTGGCGGCGGACCCGATCCTGGGCCCAGGGCAGAAGCCGACGGACCTCGACGTCGTGCAGACCGGCGCGGATCCTGCCGGACGAACGCCCACTCCCGGCCGAGTTGGTGGGGTTCCTGGACGCCGGCACACCACCGGTGTACGTGGGCTTCGGCAGCATGCCCAGCGCGCCCCGACTGACGTCGCCCCGGTGCCATCGAGGCGATCCGTGCGCAGGGGCGCCGCGCACTCGTCTCCACTGCAAGCGACCTCAGATCGGAGCTGATGACGTGAACCCCCTGACCAGCAGCGTGTTTGGCCTTCCCGACCCCCTTTCCCCCAAGGCCGACCCGACGCTGATCGCCCGCGACGAGCAGCACTTCGCGGCCCTCGCGGAGAGCCTCGAGCAGTTGTTCGCCGACCTGTCCGACCGCCTCGACGCCGCGCGCAAGGCGCCCGGCGGCAAAGGCCGGCAGGCGGTGGACCGGGACATGGAGATCCGCCGGCTGACCGCTCGCCTGCGCGCACTGCGTCGCTTCGGTTTGGACCTGTGCATCGGACGCATGGTCAGTGCGGACAACCCCGAGCCCGTGTACGTCGGACGACGGGGCCTCACGGACAGCGCGGGTCGTCGGCTGTTGCTCGACTGGCGCTCCCCCGCGGCTGAGCCGTTCTTCGGAGCGACCCACGCCAACCCGATGGGTCTGGCGAGCCGCCGCAGGTATCGCTGGACCCGCGGCCGGATCACCGACTACTGGGACGAGGTGTTCACCGCGGACGGGTTTGAAGGGCACGCCGCGCTCGACGACCAGTCCGCCTTCATCGCCAGCCTGGGCAGCAGCCGGTCGGCCCGGATGCGGGACGTGCTCAGCACGATCCAGGCCGACCAGGACGCCATCATCCGGGCGGGATCACGCGGCGCTCTCGTCGTCGACGGCGGTCCGGGTACGGGGAAGACCGTCGTCGCTCTGCACCGCACCGCCTACCTCCTCTACGCCGACCCTCGCCTCGGTCACCGCCGGGGCGGCGTGCTGTTCGTCGGTCCGCACCAGCCCTACGTGGCCTACGTCGCCGACGTCCTCCCCAGCCTCGGCGAGGAGGACGTGCAGACCTGCACCTTGCGGGACCTCGTGCCCGAGGGTGCCGCGGCAACCATCGAGATCGACCCGGACGTGGCGCTCCTGAAGTCGTCCGCGGACCTGGTGAAGGCGATCGAGGCGGCCGTCAGGTTCTACGAGGAGCCGCCGGCCAAACCGATGACGGTCACGACCGGCGAGTCCGACATCTGGCTGAGCGCCGACGATTGGGTCGAGGCGTTCGAGGCGGCGGGGCCTGGTACCCCGCACAACGAGGCGCGTGACGAGATCTGGGAAGAGCTGCTCACGATCCTGATGGAGAAGTACGACGGCGATGAGCCGGATGACCTGGTCCGCAGGTCGCTGCTGCAGAACAGGGAACTGCGCACGACCTTCAACCGCGCCTGGCCGCTGCTCCAAGCGACCGACCTCGTCGGAGACCTGTGGTCGGTGCCCGCCTACCTGCGCAAGTGCGCTCCCTGGCTCAGCCCCGATGAAATTCGGCAGCTCCAGCGCGGCAACGCCCAGGCCTGGACGGTGTCCGACCTGCCGCTCCTCGACGCGGCACGGCAGCGGCTCGGCGATCCGGAGGCGTCAGGGCGTAAGCGTCGGCATGAAGCCATTGTCGCCGTCGAACGCGCGCGCATGGCCACGGTCGTCGACGACCTGATCGAGGCCGATGCCTATGACGACGGTGAAGGTTTGCTGACGATGCTGCGCCAACAGGACCTGCGGGACGCCCTGGTCGACGAGACCGCACTGCCCAGCACCGACCGGGACCGGCTCGCCGGCCCGTTCGCGCACATCGTCGTGGACGAGGCTCAGGAACTGACCGACGCGGAGTGGCAGATGTTGTTGCTCCGCTGTCCGTCCCGGAGCTTCACCATCGTCGGGGACCGCGCCCAGGCCCGGCACGGGTTCACGGAGTCGTGGCAGGAACGGCTCGAGCGGATCGGGCTCGATCGGATCAACCTGGCCTCCCTGAGCATTAACTACCGGACGCCGAAAGAGGTCATGGCGGAAGCCGAGCCGGTCATCCGGGCCGTGCTCCCCGACGCCAACGTGCCGACCTCCATCCGCAGCGGCGACGTCCCCGTCGTACACGGATCTGTTTCTGATCTGAGCTCGATCCTCGACACCTGGCTGGCCGCGCACGCCGACGGGATCGCTTGCGTCATCGGCGATCCCACGTTCCGGGCGACGTCCCGCGTCCGGTCGCTGGCCCCGGAGCTGTCGAAGGGGCTCGAGTTCGACCTGGTCGTCCTCATCGACCCGGAGGCATTCGGCAACGGCATCGAAGGAGCGGTCGACCGCTATGTCGCGATGACCCGAGCGACCCAGCAACTCGTCATCGTCAGGAGATCCTGACAAGCATGACGCGACAACTCGCGCTTGAAGGCGCGCGCGATGGGATCCGTGTGGTGGCGCTCAGTCCCGGACCAGTCCTCACCCCGGCCAGTGACCGCGACCTCGGCGACAACCAGGCGGCCCGGGACGCGATAACCAGCAAGACGCTCCTCAAGCGCTTCGCTCAACCGGAGGAGATCGTCGAGCTGGCGGCCTTCCTCGCTTCCGACCGAGCGGCATACCTGACCGGCGCCAACTACCCGGCCGACGGCGGCGCGACCGCCTGGTAGCACGAGCGGCTCCCTCAACGTCGGCCAAGCGCCTCGGGCACCCGCAGGCCGAGGATGCTGACCAGCTTGTGCACGGCCGCCGTGGCGCCGCAGCCGCAGAAGAGCACGATGTGCTCGGGCGTGCCGCCGACCGCGCGGAGGATGACCTCGCGGGCCTGCTCGCGCAATCGCCCGGTCCGCGACCCGGTCAGCGACCCCTCGGTGTGCGTGTTGGCGTAGAACGGCACACCTGCTCCCGGTTGTAGTCCTCGACGAAGTCGAGCGCCCGGCCGGAGGCCGTGTAGTCGGCGTAGGTGAGCCGGCGCGTGCCGTACGGGCCGTCGAAAGGCCGCCCTCGCCGATGACGCCCTGCCGGACCCGCTCGGCCATCGAACTGACCGCCGTCGTCATCGGCCGTGCCCCCGTCGCCGTCCCGGAGACCCAGTCTCGCCTCGGGCCGGTGGCCGCAAGCTCCGGATGGCGGATCGGCCGGTTACCGTTGCCGGTGTGCGGGCGGAGGCGGGCAAGACGATCGGTTTCTCGGTGCTTGGCTCGATCAGGGTCGTCCGCGCTGGCGCCGAGCTGCATCTGGGCGCCCGCCAGCAGCGCCTGGTGCTCGCGTTGCTGCTGGCTCGGGCCGGTTCACCGGTCTCCCTGGGCGAGCTGGTCGACCTGCTCTGGGACGAGGAGGCCCCGGCCAGCGCCGCGAACGTCGTGCACCGGCACGTCGGGGTGCTCCGGCGGTTGCTCGAGCCCGGCCTGCCCACCCGGTCGGCGGGCCGGCACATCCTCCGGGAGCTCTCCGGCTATCGGCTGCGCGCCGACGAGGAGTCCCTTGACCTGCTGATGTTCCGGTCGCTGAGCCGGCTGGCGGGCCGGAGCCTGCAGGACGGCGACCCGGAGTCGGCGCTGCGGCATTCCCTCGACGGGCTGCGGCTGTGGCGCGGCCGGTGCGCCGCGGGCCTGGAACCGGCCTCCCGCCTGCATCCCGCGTTCCTCGCCGTGGAGGCCGAACGCGCCCAGGCTGTGCGCGAGGCCGCCGACGCCGCCGAGCGCTGCGGCCGGCTGAGCGCGGTGCTGGCGCCGTTGCGGCTGGCCGCCGAGCAGCACCCGCTCGACGAGTCGCTGCAGAGCCGGTTGCTGCTGGCGCTCGCCGCCGACGGTCGCCAGGCGGAAGCCGTCGAGATGTACCGGGTGGTGCGCCGCCGGCTCGCCGACGAGCTGGGCATCGATCCGGGCGAGGAGCTGCGGGAGGCGTACGACCGGCTGCTGCACCAGCGCACCCAGCCGGCGCGTACCGAGTCGCCGTCGCCGTTCCCCCGGCCCGCGCAGCTGCCGCCGGACCTGCCCTTCTTCAGCGGCCGGGACGACCTCATCGCCGAGGCCCGCGCGGCGGTCGCGCGCCCGGGCGGGCCGGCGGTGCTCGCGATCGACGGCATGCCCGGGATCGGCAAGACGGCCCTCGCCGTCCACCTCGCCCACGAGTTCGCCGCCGGCTACCCGGACGGGCAGCTGTATGTCGACCTGCGCGGATACGACGGGCGGGAGCCGGCGATGAGCCCGGCCGAGGCGCTGCGCGGCTTCCTCGGCTCACTCGGGGTGCCCCAGGAGGGCATTCCCGCCGAGCTGCACGCCCAGGCTGGCATGTACCGCAGCAGCCTTGCCGGCCGGCGCCTGCTGATCGTGCTGGACAACTGCCGGGACGCCGAGCAGATCCGGCACCTGCTGCCGGGCAGCCCCGGCTGTCTGGTGATCGTCACCAGCCGCAGCCGGCTCAGTACCCTGCTGACCACAGCCGGCGCCCACCCGTTGCCGGTCGGCCTGCCGAGCGTCGACGAGGCCCGCGCGGCGCTCCTGCGGCCGCTCGGCGCCGGCCGCGTCGCGGCGGACCCGGCCGCGATCGACGCCATCATCGCCAGCTGCGGGCGGCTGCCGCTCGCGCTGGCCGTGGTGGCCGCCCGCGCGGCGAGCCTGCCGCGGACGCCACCGGCGCAGATCGCCGCCGAGCTGGCCCAAGCGCCCGGGAGCCTGGACGGCTTCGACGGCGACGACCCGCGGACCGGCCTGCGTGCCGTCTTCTCCTGGTCCTACCAGGCACTCTCCGCCCCGGCCGCCCGGCTCTTCCGGCTGCTGCCGATCCATCCCGGCCCCGACATCTCGATCGCCGGGGCGGCGGGCCTGGCCGGCGTCCCGCTGCGGAGCGGGCGGGCGCTGATCGGCGAGCTGAGCCGCGCGCACCTGATCAGCGAGGACCTGCCGGGCCGCTACCGCACCCACGACCTGCTGCTGGCGTATGCCACGGAGCTCGGCGAGGAGAACGACAGCCCGGCCGAGCGTGCCGCCGCGGAGCTGCGCTGCCTGCACTTCTACCGGGCCACCGGCTATCAGGCGCACCAGCGGCTGCTGGCCTCCGAGTACCACCCGATGATCGAGCCGGGGCCGGGCGAGACCCCGCTGCGCTTCGTCGGCCACGGCGACGCCATGCGCTGGTTCACCGCCGAGCGGCAGGTCCTGATCGCGCTGGTCGGCCGGGCCGCCCGGCAGGGCCGGCACACCGAGGCCTGGCAGCTCGCCCTGGGCATGCAGCACTTCTTCGAACGCAGCGGCCGGTGGGCCGACTGGACGACGACCGGCGAGGTGGCCCTCGAGGCCGCCCGGGCGGGCGGCGACCTGGTCGGGCAGGCCCGGATGCACCGCAGCCTGGCCGGGGCGGCCTACTTCCGGCACGAGCACGAGACCGCGGTCGGGCATCTCGACCAGGCGGTCGAGCTGCTCGCCCGGCTCGGCCTGTACGACGAGATGACCCGGGCCGGGATCAACCGGGCGATGATTCTGAGCGCCCAGGGGCGACACGAGGAGGTTGTGCGGGCGCTTTCGGCGGCGCTGGGGCCATGGGCGGCCGGAGACGACAAGCTGCTCGCGGACGTCCTGGTGATCATGGCCGCGAGCTACGCCGAACTGGGCCGGGCGGAAGAGGCCGTGCGCTGCGCCGAGCAGGCGATGACGCTGTCGCGCGGAGCGCAGTACAAGCTCGGCATCGCCGAGGCGTGGGAGGTGCTCGGCCAGGTGCATTCCGCCCGCCGGGAGCCCGGCAAGGCGGTCGACTGCTGGCGCGAGGCGGCCGTCGCCTACCAGGAGGCCTCGGCGTCGGCGCCGGCCGCGGAGGTCCTGGCGTTGCTCGGCGACGCCCTCGCCGCCGCCGGCGACCAGGACGCCGCGGTACGGGCGTGGCAGGAGGCGCTGGCCCTGATCCCGTACGCGCAGACCCGGACCGCTCGGCGGCTGGCCGACCTGCTCGCGGCGGTCACGTCGCGTCCGTGACCGATCGCGATCGGCGACGGCACTCGATCCGCACTTACGCGTCAGCTTATTCGCATCGGTCGTCCCTAGGCTCGTGCCTCATTCACCGTTGCTCCTGCCTGTGGGGGAAATATGGTGCTCGAGGCACTCGACGACTCACCGGTCGGCCGGGCTGAGCGCATGACCGCGCTGCATGCGGCCCACGCCCGTGCAGTGCTGCGTCTCCTGCTCGTGCTGACCCACGGTCAGCGGCAGACCGCCGAGGATCTGCTCCAGGAGACGATGCTGCGGACCTGGCGGCACCTCGACTCGGTGCCGGCCGAGCCCGATGCCGCCCGCCGGTGGCTCTGCACGGTCGCCCGGCGGCTCGTCATCGACGGGGTCCGGCTGCGGCGGGGCCGCCCGGCCGAGGTCCATCTCGTCGACATGACCTGGATCCCCGCGGGTGACGACACCACCGGCAGTGCGCTGGCGTCGTACGCCATCCGGCACGCGCTCAGCCGGCTGAGCCCGGCGCAGCGCAGTCTGCTCTCCGAGGTCTACCTGGTCGGGCGGTCACCGGAGGAGGTCGCGGGCCGGCTGGGAGTGCCGATCGGCACGGTGAAGTCCCGGACCCACTATGCGCTGCGCGCCCTGCGCACCGGTCTCAAGGCGGCCTGAGCAGGGACGACTCCGCCAACCGGCGATCCCGCCGCCGAGTCGAAGCTCACATTGCCACCGCGCGTCCGTCGGGCGGCGCGGGCCCTGCCATGCTATGGCGATCGTGGCAACCAGCCCTGTATGGATCGCATCGAGATGACCACCGCGCTCTCCTTCGCCGTTCTCGGCCCGGTGCGGGCCTGGCGCGGCCAGTCCGAGATCGACCTGGGTACCCGGCAGCAGCGGCTGATCCTGGCGTTGCTGCTCGCCCGGGCCGGCGGCGCGGTCAGCGTCGCCGAACTCGTCGACCTGCTCTGGGAGTCCGACCCGCCACCCAGCGCGGTCAACGTGGTGCACCGGCACGTCGGGATGCTCCGGCGGCGGTTCGAGCCGGGCCTGCCGACGCGGGCAGCGGGCTCGGTGCTGATCCGCGACGGCGCCGAATACCGGCTGCGGATCGACGGGGAGGCGCTCGACCTGCTGCGCTTCCGGCGCCTGGTCGCCCAGGCCGCCGGCAGCTCCGGCGAGCCGGCCGTCGAGCTCTACCGGGAAGCGCTGGCGCTGTGGCGCGACCGGTGCGCCTCGGGCCTGCAGATCGGCGGCCGGGCCCATCCGGAGTTCGTCGCTGTCGACGGCGAGCGGTTCGCGGCCGTCCGCGCGGCGACCGACGTCGCCCTGCGGGCCGGGTGCGTCCACGCGGTGCTGCCCGCGATCCGGCTGGCCGCCGAATCCGAGCCGCTGGATGAGGCACTGCAGGCGCGGCTGCTGCTCGCGCTCGCCGCGGACGGCCGGCGGGCCGAGGCCCTCGCGGCTTATGCCGACATCGAGCACCGGCTCGCCGACGAGCTCGGCATCCAGCCGGGCGGCGACCTGCGCGCGGCCCGGGACAGCCTGCTGGACCAGGACGCCCCGGCCGACGACTCCAGGTCGCGGCGCGGCGTCGGACGCGCCGAGCTGGAGTTCACGCAGTCGACCCGGGCCGAGCCGCCGGCGCAGTTGCCGGCCGACCACCCCCACTTCACCGGCCGCCGCGACGTCCTGGCCGCCGCGGAGGAGCTGCTGGCCGGAGGCCGGCGAACCACCGCGCTGGTCGTCGACGGAATGCCCGGCGTCGGGAAGACCACCCTCGCGGTGCACCTGGCCCATCAGTTGGCCGCCCGCTACCCCGACGGGCAGTTGCACGCGGACCTGCGCGGTTTCGACTCCGGCGACTCGGTGATGACACCGGCGGAGGCGCTGCGCGGCTTCCTGTGGTCCCTCGGGGTCGCACCCGCCGCCATTCCGGCCGAGCTGCATGCCCAGGCCGGCCTCTACCGCAGCATCCTGGCCGAGCGTCGGATGCTGATCCTGCTCGACAACTGCCGCGACTGGGACCAGATCCGGCACCTGCTGCCCGGCACCGGCGGCAGTCTCGTCATCGCCACCAGCCGGCGCCGGATCACCGGCGTGGCCGGCCAGGCGGGCGCCCACCCGCTGCACCTCGACCTGCTCACCCACGCCGAGGCCCGTGAGCTGCTCACCCGCCGGCTCGGCGACGCGGCGGCCGCCGACCCGGCCGCCGTCGACGAGATCATCGCGCGGTGCGGCCGGCTGCCGCTGGCCCTGGCGCTGGTGGCCACCCGTAGCGTCGGCCGGCCCGGGCTCAGCCTGCCCGCGGTCGCCGGCGAGCTGGCCGAGGCCGACGGCCGGCTGACCGGCTTCGGGGACACCCACGCCGACCTGGAGGCGATCTTCTCCTGGTCCTACCGGGCCCTGACGCCCGAGGCGGCCCGGCTCTTCCGGCTGCTGCCCCTGCACCCGGCCGGGGAGCTGAGCGCGGAAGCGGCGGCCGCCCTGGGCGGTCTGTCCCTGCGCTCCGCCCGCGGCCTGCTCGCCGAGCTCGGGTCGCAGCTGCTGGTCCAGCCCGGCAACGGCCGGTGGCGGATGCACGATCTGCTGCGCGCCTACGCCGTGGAGCTGGGGGAGGAGCACGACGACGCGGCCGAGCGGGACGCTGCCGTCGAGCGGGTCGACGACTATTACCAGCTCAGTGCGTACGCGGCGCATCTGCCCCTGCAGCCGCAGGTGCCGCTGCCGGAGCCGGAGCCGTCCGAGCGCGGGATCACCGGGCGCGGCTTCACCGGCCGGGCCGACGCGATGGCCTGGTTCGCCGCCGAGCAGCGGGTGCTGACCGCCATCGTCGCGCGGGCCAAGGAGCGCGGTCGGCCCCGCACGGCCTGGCAGATCGCGCTGGCCCTGCAGAACTTCTTCCAGGACACCGGGCAGTTCCGGCAGTGGGCGGCAACGATGAGAACCGGCCTCGCCGCGACCGGGGACGACCCCGCCGCCCAGGCCCTGCTGCATCGCAGCCTCGCCGGCGCCTGCTACTTCCTGGCCGATCTGGACCGCGGGCTGTCGCACCTGCAGCACGCCCGGGCGCTCTTCGAGCGGCTCGGCCGGCGCAACGAGCAGGGCCACGCGGAGAACAACATCGCCGAGATCCGGCTGGACCAGCGGCGCTACCACGAGGCGATCCGGCATGCCGAGGCCGCACGGGCGCTCTTCCGCGCCGAGGGCAACGTGCGGGGCGCCACCAACGCCCTGCTGGTCATCGCGCGGGCACAGGGCTGGCTCGGCCGGCACGCCGAGGCGCTGGGCATGTTCGTCGAGGCGCGGCGGCAGTTCGAGGCCCTCGGCGACCTGCACGGGACGGGCACCGCTCAGGCCTGGTTGGCGCACACGTACTCGATGATCGACGACGTGCCGCACGCGATGGCCACCTGGCAGCAGGCGATCGACATCTTCCGCGCCGCGCGGGCCACCCACCACACCGCGGAGGTGCTGGTCTCCATCGGCGACTTCCACTCGGCCAACGGCGACCCGGCCCTGGCCGGGCAGGCGTGGAGCGAGGCCCTCGCCGAGCTCGACGGGACGGACTCGCCGATGGCCCGGCGGATCCGCGACCGGCTGCTCTGGCACCGGTGACCCGGACGCGGCGCCGGTGGGCGCCGCGTCCGGGTCCCATTCTCAGTACCGGTAGGCGCGGATGACGGTCTGCTTGACCGTGTTACCGCTGGTGTCCGTCGCGGCGGCCCGCAGCGAGACGAAGCCGGTGCCGGCCGGGTTGCGCACCCAGGCGACCGCCTTCTCGCCGGACCGTCGCACGGTCAGCGGCTGCCAGGTCTCGCCGTCGTCGAAGGACGCCTCGACGGTCAAGGCCGTGGTCTGGCCCGGCGCCGCCCCGACCTGACGGTCGAGCGAGACCGGGATCGGGAACATCCGGCCGGCCGGCGCCCGGTTGTCGATGTCGAGCTCCGGGGTGTACCGGATCGCCGTCATCGGCAGCTTCACCAGTTCGCCGTCGCCCACGTGCGCGGACTTGAAGGTCCACTCCGCGTCAACCACCGTCGACAGGGTGAACGCCGGGTCGCTGCGGAAGGTCGCGGCCAGCCGGTAGTCACCCGGCTCCGCCGGCACGTTCCACACCCAGGGCGTCTCGTTCGCGTCGCCGACCTTGACCCCGTTGCGGTAGAGGTCCACCTGCACGCTGCCGCCGCGAACGTGGCGGAAGCCCATGTGCCCGGTGCCGTCGCCGTGCAGCGGCCCCGGCCCGCCGATCAGGTCGCCCCAGTAGCGGGTGGCGAACTGCTGGCCGAAGTTCGGCTCCGGGAAGACCGGCCCGGCCACCGCGTTGGCCCACTTCACCGTGTACGTGCGCCCGGGCTGGAAGCTGGTCCACGCCGACTGGTAGTACGTGTACCTCAGCTGGGCCGAGGTCGACTGCCACACCGCCTGCTTGTCCTGGTTGTAGTACTCCGTGATGGTGCTCGGCACGTCGTAGGTGAAGCTCGGCGGGACGTTGCGCTCGTCGCGGTAGATCGGCGAGTTGCCGGGCGCGTGCGCGACCGCGGTCCGCGCAACCGGCACGCCGGCCACGTCCGCGCCGATCTGGGAGCGGACCGTGGCGAAGTCACCCGCGCGCAGCTTGCGGGTGAGCCCGGTCATCATCTTCTTCGGCTCGTACAGGTAGACCCGGTAGGCGTACGGGCTGTTGTGCAGGGTGTAGTCCTCGGTCACCTGACCCCACATGCCGTTGACGTAGGAGACGAAGCCGGGCGTCTCGCCGGCCCCGATCTGCGCGGTCCGCAGGTGGTCGAGGGGGAGGCCCATCAGCACGCCGAACAGGTCGTTGCTGCCCCAGATCTGCGGCTGCTCGGTCCGGATCGTCCAGCCGAACTCCTGGTGGACCGCGGTGGCCTTCGAGTTCGGCACCGACACCACGATCGGCTTCGCCAGGCGGGCGTCCATCGTGAGCGCCTGGTCCGTGGTCAGGTCGAGGCTCGGGCGGACCAGCGTGGTGACGTACGGGGTGTACGGGTCTTCGCCGGTCAGCAGGTAGGTCTGGACCAGGTAGCGGCCCGCGCGAACGCGGTATTCGGTGGCCGAGGGGTTGTCGAGCACCAGCATGGTCTGCCGGTCCAGGTCGGTCAGGACGGTCACCCAGCCCTGCTCGGGCGTCGGCGCTCCGCCGTCCGGCCCGACGAGCTTGAGGGCCAGCCGGTGGCGGGCGATGTCCAGCGCGACCGGGGTCTGCACCTGTGCGCCGCCGCCGGTGGCGGTCACCTCGCCGCCGAAGTAGCGGTCAGGCAGGTCGGCGCCGGCCTGCACGGTGACGGTCACGGTGGCCGTGCCGCCGGCCGGGACCGTCACCGAGGAGGCGCTGAGGCTGAACAGGCCGGCCGGCGCCGGGGCACCGTCGGCGTCCTTGGCGTCGAGGGAGACAGCCAGGGTGAGGGCCGAAGAGCCGCTGTTCGCGTACGTGACCGTGCTCTCCTGCGCGGCGGCGGTCCGCTCGAAGGCGACGCTGACCGGGCTCGCCGTGACGGTCTGCTGGATCGCCCGGGCGACGTCGAGGAAGCCGGCGCCCTGCTCGTAGACGCCGATGGCGGCGTTCGGCTGCGCGGCCGCCATCAGCGTGGACTTGATCCGCTCAGGCGCCCAGTCCGGGTGCTGCTGGGTGAGGATCGCCGCCGCGCCGGCCACGTGCGGAGTCGCCATCGAGGTGCCGGAGAGGCTGGCGTACTGCGGGTTCTCGTCGTCCGGCCACAGGTCGGAGGTCGAGCTGCGGGCGGCGAGGATGCCGACGCCGGGCGCCGTGACGTCCGGCTTGATGCCGGCGTCGCCCGCGCGCGGCCCCCGGCTCGAGAACTCGGCCAGCTCGCCCGTCTTGGTCACGGCGCCCACGGTCAGCGCCTCGGTGACACCGCCGGGCGAGCTCACCGTGGACTCGCCGGCTTCGCCGCTGTTGCCCGCGGCGACGACGAAGAGCACGCCGTAGCGGTGGGTGAGGTCGGCCAGGGCCGCCTCGATCGGGTCGGTTCCCGGGCTGTCCGGGCCGCCGAGGCTCATGTTGGCGACCTTGACGCCCTGCTGCGCCACCCAGGTCATGCCGGCCAGGATCGCCGACTCCGGGCAGCCCTCCTGCATGCAGACCTTGGCGCTGTAGAGGGTCGCGCCGGGCGCCATGCCCTTGTAACGGCCCTGCGACGCGGCGGCGCTGCCGGCGATGGTGGAGGCGACGTGGGTGCCGTGGCCGACCCGGTCGAGGGGGTCCGGTTCGGCGGTGAAGTTCTCCGCGGCGGCGACGTGGCCGGCCAGGTCGGGGTGCGTCTGGTCGACGCCGGTGTCGATCACGCCGACCTTCACCCCCGCTCCCGTCCAGCCGGCCTGCCAGGCCTGCGGCGCGCCGGTCTGCGGGACGCTGACGTCGAGGGTCGGTTGGCGCAGCCCGTCGAGCCAGACCTTGCCGAACCCGGCCCGCAGTTGCCGCTCGGTGCCGCTCCCGGCGGAAGTGACGTTGTTCCAGAAGGACACCGCGTCCGCGCGGCTCTCCGCGACGGCGCTCGCCCCGGAGAGCTTCCGGGTGGTCCGGGCGCCGGCGAGACCGGCGGGGGCGGCGCTGCCGTGTTGGACGATGAGCGGCAGGGTGGCCCGGGTGTCGTCGTAGCCGAACTTGACCAGCATCGAGATGTCGAAGAGCCGCTCGTCGAGCTTGCCCCGGTTGAGCAGGCCGACGGCGTCGGCGGGGATGACCCGCACGTCATCGCCGGCGCTGTGGGTGATGAACGGGATCCGTTCCCGTCCCTTGCCCGGCACCACGTTGACGGCCGTCTGGCCGTCCACGCTGCTGAGGTGAACGGTGTCGCCGGTGAGCAGAGTGACCGTCCGGGGCTTGGACGCGACCGGGGGTGTGGTCGCCGGCTTCGCGGCCCCGGGCTGCGCCGACGCGGGCACACCGCCCGGAGCCACCGCCGAGACGCCCAGCACCAGCAGTGCCAGCGCCGATATCTTGCGAACTGAACGCATCATTCTCCCTGGATGAACGCGAGAGGTATCCAGGTGTTCCTGACGTGACCGGCGGGTGAAAGTTCATCCCGAGTGACCTGGGTCACTGCCGCTGAAGTTGCGGGGCCACGTCTGGACCGCCGAGTCCATCTACACATCTGCATACCTGCCGCGCATCTGAGCGGGCCGAGGAGCCCGATGCTCGCGAAACCGCTGGTTCTTGCCCTGGTCGGCACCGCCCTGAGCGCACGCCGGCCGCGGCCGCTTCCCGGCCTGGTGCCCCGGCCACGCCGCCGCCCTCCTCCGCCACGGTCACCCTGCTGACCGGCGACCAGTCACCGTCGAAGCCATCGGCTCCGGCTGCGGCCGGGCGAGAATCGCGTACGTGCTTGACGCCGGGCGGTGAAGCGCAGCCGGCTCGGTAGGCACCTCGCCTCATTCCTCGGATCGTGTGAGAGGAACGCCCGCTGGTTCGGCCGGGTCCGGACCGGTGAGGTGGGCTCGGGCGTATTTGCGGAAGGCCGCGACGAGGCGGCCGCGGGCGCCAGCCCGGGTGACCAGTACGACGTGGCTCGGCTCGACCCCGTGCAGGGGGATCGTGGTGAGGTCGGGGCGGAGGCTGTCCATCCACAACTGGTCCGACTTCGCTGGCGCCGCCGAGACGGATCGGCGCGCCGTCGAGACGCTGGGCGAGGGGCTACCGGGCCTCATACCGGTGCCTGGCGTGGTACTTCCAGCGACTGGGGGCACCACTGAGCCCCCGATCTGCTTGGTGATGACCGGCCAGCGGACGTCGCCCGCCACTACGCAACGGAGAGAGCCCGGCTCAACGGCGAACAGGCAGGCGAACAGGCATGAGCACAACTGAAAGGAACAGCACCATGAACAAGCTCGCACTCGTCACCGGCGCCACCTCCGGCATCGGCAAGGCCTTCGCCGAACGCCTGGCGGCCGACGGCTACGACCTGGTGATCGCCGGTCTACCCCATCGGCGATACCCTTGCGAAGTGCGACCCCTTCGGTACTCCATCAACGTCACATTGGACGGGTGCTGCGATCATCGTGCAATTCCCGCGGACGAAGACCTGCATCGTCACCACGTCGGGAACCTCAACCAGGCCGATGCGCTTCTCTTTGGCCGGGTGACTTACGAAATGATGGAGGCAGCGTGGCGGCCGCCGGCGCCGACGGGAGCGAGACCTGATTGGGTGGAACCCTTCGCCCGGACGATCAACGCGGCAAAGAAGTACGTCGTGTCGAGCACCCTGGAGCGGGTCGATTGGAACGCGGAACTCGTGCGCGGAGATCTGGCCAAGGCCGTTCAGCAGCTCAAGCGGGAGTCTGGTAAGGGACTGTTCGTAGGAGGCGTGAAGCGCCCGCTGGCGTTGACGGAGCTGGGATTGATCGATGAGTACGAGTTCGTGGTGCAGCCCAGGCTCGCGGGCCACGGGCCGACGTTGTTCGCCGGACTATCGAAGCATGTCAACTTGAAGCTCATGAGCCGGCTGGAGTTCGGCTCGGGCGCGGTGGCGATGCGGTACGAGCCGAGAAGGTAGCCATCGGGCTTGTTAGCCCGAGCCGGCCGCATCATGGAGCCCTGGTTCGCGGCTCTTGAGCGCCCCACCGAAGCGGTTCCCTCCGCGGCGAACCGGCTACGCCAGCTGGCCCACCTCGTCGCGATGTCCCAGACGCTGAGCGCCGAGCTCGAGGGGACGGGCGTCAAGGTTCAGGTCGTGTGTCCCGGCGTGGTGGCCACCGAGTTCCACGAGCGCCAAGGTCTCGACATGAGCGTGGTCCCCCGCATGAGCGCTGACGACGTGGTCACGGCCAGCCTGCGCGGCGAGCCCTGAACTCGCCACCCGCTACCGGGCCGCCTGAACCGATTGTCTGCACCTTTGTCATCGGATGCTGACCGCAGGTGGCCACTGAACCTGGGGGACCAAGTGACCAGCTTTCCCGACGCGCAGGCTCGGTGTCCCTCCGTATGACGCTGTGCGGCTACCGAGCGAGGGCCGCCTCGGCGTCGAGCCGCGCCAGCTTGTCCGGGTTGAGGATCGCGCAGATCCGGGTGATCCGGCCGTTCTCGGCGGTCAGGCATGCCGTATCGCCTGAGGCGATCCAGTAGCCACAACAGGGGTTGACGAGCCGCCGGCTGCGGCCCGTCAACCCCGACACGTGCCCACCAAGGCTTGGTTACTTGACGCCACCGGCCCGGAATGCCACCCAGGCGTCGCTCATCCGGTCCGCCTGTCCGGCGGTGAACATGTTCATGCAGGAGTCCTGCGTGTAGTCCATGAAGTTGTGGATCGGGTCCAGCCCGGGTGCCGTGCAGGTATCCGCGCCCACCGGGCAGTTGAACTGCGGCGCCGCCTCCCGCGGAGTGTCCGCGACGTAGTCGCCGGAAGCGGAGCATCCGTGCGCGAAGGTGTGCTCCAGCATCAGCCAGTGCCCGACCTCGTGCGTCAGCGTGTCACCCAGGGCGTACTTGCCCGCGGTTCCGCCCGGCATCGACTCATCGAGCATCACCACGCCGTCGATGTAGTCCCGGCCGTTGTTGTAACCCTTCGGGAAGTACGCCCAGCCGAGGAGTCCCCCGCCGATGTTGGCCGCGTACACGTTCAGGGTGCGGGAGTCGCCGCTGTACAACGCATGCTTCATGTCCCGCTCGTTCTTGCCCGGCACGACCGTGTACCAGTCGCTGTTCACCGTCCACGTGGTGTCGACGAGAGAGAACCGGAACGGCGTGTCGGAGGCGTTCGCCGCCGTGCGGCCCGCGTACGAATCGTTGAGCACCGTCATCTGCGCCGCGATCAGGGTGTTCCACCTGTTCGTCTCGGCCGCGCTGAGGGCGTGGTCGGAGATCATGTGGAAGACGGTGGGGACGGTGATGCTGCCGTTGGGCAGGCGCGGCGAATCCTTGATCACGCCGTAGGCGTTTGCCTCATTCTTGGAATACAGCTCCGGCTCCTGTGCCGTGGCGCCCTCGCTGACCCGGGCCGCGCTGTGCCCTTCGGCACCCGGCTCACACGCCGCAACACCCGCGGAGGCGGTCGCGGGCGCTGCCGTCCCCACCGCCGCGGCGGCTCCACCGGCCGACAAGAATGTCGCAGCGGTAGCGGTCAGGACTGCCAGTTGGAACGTCGATCTCCTGTGCATCGTTGCACCTTTCACATATGGGAATGGAGGGTCACCGAGCGGGATGGACGACGGTCGCCGCGACAAGGCCACTGACCTCGTCGTCCCGCTATAAGAACACGCCATTGGCGTTGACAAAAGACCTCAAGATCGGGACCGCTTCGCCAGATCCCGACCTCGCCGCAGCTGGAACGGACGCGGGTGGCCGTCATCGAACAGCCGCCGTACCGACGATCCTGGAATGCCGCCCGTCCCGACCCCCTGATGCCTCCGACGGTGACCGTCGACGGGCCGCTACCAGCCCATGAGGCCGCGCGCTGGCCGGTCAGCCGCGGATCAGGGCGACGATCCGGGCGAGTTCGTCAGGGGTGACGCGGGCGTCGAGGAGGGTCGCGATGCCGCCGAGGTTCCACTCCCGGAGTTGGTCGACGTCCTGGCCGGCCGCCCGCATGCGCTCCTCGACGAACCAGTACCGGTCGACCCGTTCGGCCAGCGTGGCCCGTTCCGCAGCGAGGTCAACGCCGGGCACGTTGACCGTCCCACCGCATTCGGCGACCTGCCGGCTGAGGTCGTCGCCCCACAGCTCCAGTTCCCAGCCCGGCCACAGCTCGGACCAGTCCTCAGCCAAACCGGCCAGCGGCCGGATACTCCACAGCCCGGCCCGGCGCCGGGCGACGTCGAGGTGCAGCCCCGCCGTCGGGTGCGTCGAGCACGCAGTGACGAGGTCGCGCGGGTCGAGCCGGTCCAGCAGGCGTGGGCCGAGGCGCCATGGCGGGCAGGACTCGACCGGCAGGGCGTATGGACGGCACCGGCCAGCGTCGGCCACGCTGACGAGGTATTCCACCGGGCCGTCCGGCCGCTGCCCGCCGTCGGGGTACAGGCCGTCCCACCAGGCGCGCTCGCTGCGTACCTGGTCAGGCTCTTCCCCCAGGTATGCCACCAGGTCGCCGATCCCGTCGTACGCCCAGCTCACCGTCCACCCGCCCCAGGTGCGCCGGTACGCGTCGAGCAGCCCCGCACGGTAGGCGTACCGCTGCTCAAGAGAGAACTGCCCCAGTTCGGTGAAGAGCAGCAAGTGCCGCGCATCAACGTCGATGAGCACTCCGCCTTCGCAACTCAGGTCGTCGAACCACACGTCGTCCCGATAGTCGTGGAGCTGGGCGAGCCAACGGAGCGCGATGTCCGGCCCGGCAGCGAAGTGGTAGTCGAGCCCGTAGCCGGCGCCGCCGCCCTGCGCGTACCGCTCGGACCGTCCGTCCCGAACCAGCACGTAGTTCACCCGACTGCCCATGGCGCTGATACTAGATCGTTAACCGGAAATTCGGTGCAGGTCAGGCCGGGGGGTAACGGGCGACGCGCCGTGT
>NZ_JBHSBP010000047.1:0-96807 GCF_042650725.1 Micromonospora sp. GCM10011541 | reverse complement strand
GAGTTTGCCGACGAGTTCGGCGGTGAGGTGTTGGGCCTCGGCGGCGCTGCCCCCGTTGCCCGCCACCAGCAGCCGCCCGCCCCGGGCCAGCGTCCAGGCCAGCTCGGTGCCCCAGTCGGCCAGCCGCTCGGCCTGCCGGCGGTACGGCAGCAGCGTTGCGGCGAGCCCGGACAGGTGCGCGTCGAGGGTGGAGAGCTGGGTCATCAGGCCACCGCCCGGGCGGGACGGGCGACCGTGGCCACCGCGGCGTAGACCGCGCCGAGCTGCTCGGCGCAGCGCTTCCACGAGTACCGGCTGCGGATCCGGTCCAGCGCCGCCGTGGCGTACGCGAAGCGGCGGACCTTGTCGGCCAGCAGCCGGCGGACCGCGGCCCCCAGGGCGCGGGGGTCGCGCGGCGGGACCAGGTCGCCGGTGAGCCCGTCGACGACGGTGTCGGCGATGCCGCCCACGTCGGTGCCGATCACCGGCACCCCGCAGGCCATGCCCTCCAGCGGGGTGAGCCCGAACGGCTCGTACCAGGGGGCGGCGACCAGCACGTCGGCCGAGCGGTACCAGGAGGCCATCTCCTCGCGGGGCACGCCGCCGACCAGCTCGACCCGGTCGGCGACGCCGCAGGACTCGGCGAGGGCGGACAGCCGGCGGGCGAAGGAGTCGGCGGCGAGCAGCTCGGCCGGTGGCCCGCCGACCACCACGCACTCGGCGTCCGGCACGGCCGGCAGCGCCCGGACCACATCGAGGAAGCCCTTGCGTTCCACCATCCGGCCGACGGTGAGGATCCGCGGCCGGGCCGGGTCGTGCGGGGCGACCGGGCCGTCCGGGCGGAACACGTCCTGGTTGACGCCGGAGGGCACCAGCGCCATCCGGGACCGGGGCACCCCCATCCGGACCAGCTCGGCGACCTCGTCCGCGCACTGTACGACGACCCGGTCGACGGCCCGGCCCAGCGCGCGTTCGTAGCCGACCCGCCCTGGTGGACTGGTGTCCCGGCCGCCCTGGTGCCGTCGTTTCACCGTGCCGAGCGCGTGGTACGTCAGCACGGTCGGTACCCCGGTACGTCGGCCGGCGTGCACGGTGGCCAGGCCGCTCATCCAGAAGTGCGCGTGCGCGACGTCGGGCGTCCAGTCCCCGTGCCGCCACCGGTCGGCGAGCCAGCCGCCGAACTCCCCCATGTACGGCAGCAGCTCGTCCTTGGGCACCCGCCGCGCCGGCCCGGCCGGCACGTGGCAGACCTGGTAACCGCCCGGTGTGGACACCGACTCGGGCAGCGTGGTGGAGTCCCGGCGGGTGTAGACGCGGACGTCGTGCCCCTCGCCGACCAGCGCGGCCGCGAGTTCCGCCACGTGGGTGTTCTGACCGCCGGCGTCCTCCTCGCCGAGGACGGCGAGCGGGCTGGCGTGCTCCGAGATCATCGCGATGCGCATGTTTCCTCCTCCATCAGCCGGTCCCAGTCAGTGAGAAACCGGTCGAGCCCGAAGCGGTTCTTCGTCACCTCGCGCGCCCGCGCCCCCAGCCGGTACGCCGCGTCGCGGTCCTCGGCGAGCCAGCGGGCCGCCTCCACCAGCGTGTCGACCCGGGTGGACAGCACCGCCGCGTCGGGCGGTACGGCGTCCACCGCCTCGGTGGTGGCGAGCGCGACCACCGGCATGCCGATCGTCATGGCCTCGATGAGGCTCAGCCCCAGCGAGGTCCACCGGCACAGGTGCAGGTACGCCCGCCGGCGGGCGACCGCCGCGTGCATCCGGTCCTGCGGCAGGTCCTCGTGCCCGGTGACCGGGTGGGCGAGGGCGGCGCCGGCCGCGGTGAGCGCCTCCGGCAGTGTGGCCACCCCCATGCCGAACACGTCCAGCGGGGCGACTGCCGCGAACCGGGGCATCAGGTCGGTGCCGGTGACCCGCCAGCGGCGGACCGGCTCGTTGGTGACCACCGCGAGCCGGTCGAGGTCGCCGGTCCACTCCACCCGGGGCGGGACGATGCCGTGCTCGATCACCGCCGTGCGGGTGCCGCCGTTGTCCCAGAACAGCTCGTTGAAGTGGGTCACGTGGGTGAGCAGCAGGTCGTCCCGGTCGGCCATCGGGTGGCGGGTGTTGGGCACGTCGCCCTTGGGGGTGTTGTGCTCGACGTAGATCGCCGGCAGGTCCCGCCCGGGCCGGCGGCCCAGCCACTGCTCGGTCAGCTCCAGCTCCTGCGGCCGTTGCAGGATCACCACGTCCACGTCCGCCCGGCCCAGCTCCTGCGGGGTCACCTCCACCGCGCTGTCGGGCCACGGATAGGTTCGCGCCCGGCCCAGGCCGTACGGGCCGCGGTCGGGGGTGACCGGGACCAGGTACCGGTGTTTCCCGTGCACGAAGGACGTGGTCCAGGAGCCGTGCACGTGCCAGAGCAGGACGTTCATGCCTCTCCTCGCGATCGGGCTGGTCGGGGGCCGGGACGGACAGGGGCTCAGGTGGGCGCGGGCGGTGCGAGGAGGCGGACGGCCGCGGCCACCTCGGCCGGGTCGACGCCGGTCAGGCAGGGGTGCCCGGCGACCGGGCAGACCGCCGCCCGGGTGTCCCGGCAGGCGGCCCCGGCGTCGCCGAGCCGGACGGTGGGCACCCGGTAGGGGCCCCACTGTCCAAAGGGGACGGTCGGGGCGAAGAGGCTGACCACCGGGGTGCCGACGGCCGCCGCCAGGTGCGCCGGGCCGGTGTTGCCGACCACCAGGCAGCGGGCCCCGGTGAGGATCCGGGCGAGCCCGGCCAGGTCGGTCGCGCCGCCGAGGTCGATGCCGCCGCGGGCGGCGACCCGGGCGGTGAGCTCCCGCTCGTCGGGTCCACCGGTGACGACCACCCGGTGCCCGTCGGCAACGAGGGCGGCGACGATGTCGGTGCAGCGGTCGGCCGGGCAGGCCCGGGCCGGCACGGACGAGCCGGGATGGACCACGACGTAGTCGCGCGACGCCGGTTCCGCCGCTGGGTCGGCGGCCGTGAGCGCACCCGCCCGACCGGTACCGGCGGCGGCCGTCGCGACGCCGGAGCCGGCGCTGCCGGTGACCCCGGTCGGCGCGGCGGGAGCGGCCAGGTCGGCGCGCAGCCGCAGGCGCGGCTCGTCGTCGGCGGGCAACGCGAAGCCGGCCGCGGCGGCCAGCGAGAGCGCCCGCTCCGGCTCCGGCACGCCGACCGGCACCCGGTGCCGGACGTCGAGCAGGGAGCCCGGGTAGTCGTCGCTGATCGCGCTGATCCGGGGCACGCCGGCCAGCCGCAGCAGCAGCGCCAGCGGGAGCGGCGACTGGTGGAAGGAGGTGAAGACGACGGCCTCGTCCGCGCCGACCTCGGCGAGCCGGGCGGTGAGCCGGCGGATGTCGTCGGGGTCCACCGGGTCGGGGGAGCCGTCGATCCAGGGCAACCGCCACTCGATCAGCTCGTCGACGCCGGGCAGCAGCTCGGCGGCGGCGCGGCCGCCCGGTCCGCAGAGCAGCACGACGCGCTCCGCCCCGGCGGCCACGGCGCGGATCCCCGGGCCGGTGACCAGCACGTCCCCGGCCGAGTCGCCGCGCACCACCAGCACGGTGCCGGCCCGCCCCGCGCGCGCGACGGCGGGCTGGACGGCGTGCTGCCGGCGCAGGATCTCGTCCACCGCCGCCGGCAGGTCCCGGGCCACGGCCGGCGCGGCGGCGACCTCCTCGGGGCGGGTGACCGGGGTCGGCACCAGGATGCCGGTGGCGCCGGCGGCGAGCGCGGCGGCCATGTCCCGGCCGATGTCGCCAACCATGACGCAGCGGGCGGGCGTGGTGCCGAGCGCCGTGGCGGCGGCGTGCACCAGACCGGGAGCCGGCTTGCGGCAGGCGCAGCCGTCCGTGTCGTCGTGCGGGCAGATCCGCCAGTCGTCGAAGGGGCCGAGCAGCTCCTCGACCCGGGCGTGCACCGCCCGCATGTCGGCCTCGGTGAAGTAGCCCCGCGCCAGGCCGGACTGGTTGGTCACCACGGCCAGCCGGAGACCGGCCGCCCGCAGGCGGTCCAGCGCCGCTCGCGCGCCCGGCAGCGGGCGGACCTTCTCCGGGTCGCCGTTGTAGGGCACGTCCTCGATCAGCGTGCCGTCCCGGTCGAGGAGCACCGCGTCGAAAAGGGCAGGACGAGCCATGGCCGACCAGTTGCCCCGGGCAAGTGAAGTAAACATCATTCTCTCGCTCCCGGCCGCGCAACCCCCAGGACCGATCCGGCGGGCACCGACCGGCTGCGCCACCAGCCGCGTACCCAGTGGACGACGGCGAGCGGGGGGATCAGCGCGCTGGTCACCAGCATGGTGGCGACCTCGTCGGCGGTGCGCGGTCCGGGCGCGATCCGGTCCCGGGCGAACTCGGCGGTGCCCGCCGCCCAGCCGAGCGCGGCGACGCCGGCGGTGACCCCGAGCACCCGCCGGGCCGATGCCCGGCGCGGTCGGGTGCGCAGCGCGGCGGCGCCCAGCGCCAGCGCGCCCGCCGCGGTGACCGCCACGTGCCGGGGCCGCCGGCCCGGGAGCAGCTCCAGATCGGAGCGCCAGTTCGGACCGTACAGCCGGCGCAGCAGCGCATCGTCGGCGTTGCCGCGCTGGGTGCGCAGGCTGACCCAGCGGCTCTCGGGGCGTACCGGATGGGCCACCCGGCGGTGGCCGCGGACCAGCTGCCAACCGGCGAGCCGGATCCGGTGGGCCAGCTCGGCGTCCTCCCGGTAGGCCCGCGGGAAGCGCTCGTCGAACCCCCCGACGGCGGCCAGCGCCGTCCGCCGGTAGGCCATGTCCGCGGTGATCCAGTGCCCCTCGGCCAGGCCGGCGGTGCCGCGCTCCCAATCGGTGGGGCGCCGGCCGGTGGGCAGCGGCACCGCCACGACGCCCTGCACGCCGCCGACGGCGTTCCCCACCGCAAGGTCGTCGCGCAGCCGCCGGCACCAGTCCGGCGCCGGCACCACGTCGTCGTCCAGGAAGACCACCCACGCCCCCCGGGCCGCCCGCCAGCCCAGGTCGCGGGCCGCCGCCGGGCCCGCGCCGCGCCCGGTCAGCACCTTCGTGTACGCGGACAGCGCCCCCGGCACCGCCACCTCCCCGGTGTCGTCGCGCCGGTCGTCGACCAGCAGCAGCTCCACCTCGGGCAGTTCGCCGAGCTGGCCGGCGAGGGTGTCCAGCAGCGCCGCCAGGCTCGGCCGGCCGAGTGTCGGCACCACGATGCTGATCACCAGTCACCGGCCAGGGACCGGCGGTGCACCGCGAACGGACCGAGCGCGAGCAGGTCCACCGGCGCCGAGCCGAACAGCTCCATCGCCTCGCGGGGGGTGTCCACCATCGGCCGGCCGGCCGTGTTCAGCGAGGTGTTCACCACCACCGGCAGGCCGGTGAGCCGCTCGAACTCGGCCAGCATCTCGGCCACCACCGGCTCGGTGTCGGCGTGCACGGTCTGCACCCGGGCGGTGCCGTCGACGTGGGTGACCGCCGGGATGCGGTCCCGCCACTCCGGCTTCACCCGGTGCACGAAGAGCATGTACGGGCTGGGGAAGACCCCCTCGAAGATCTCCGCGAAGCGTTCCGCGCGGACCATCGGGGCGATCGGGCGGAACTGCTCCCGGCCCTTGACGTCGTTCATCCGGGCGGTGGTCGCCGGGTCGCCCGGGTGGGCGAGCAGCGACCGGTGGCCCAGCGCGCGCGGGCCGTACTCGCTGCGGCCCTGGTACCAGGCGACGATGCCGTTGGTGGCGAGCACCCGGGCCGCCTCGGCGGCGATCGACGCCGGCCGGGTGTACGGCAGCGCGGCGCGGCGCAGCTCCGCCTCCAGCTCCTCGTCCGACCAGCCCCGGCCCAGGTCGACCCCGGCCAGCGGGGTGGGCCGGTCGCCGAGCGTGCCGGCCATGTGCAGGGCCGCGCCGAGTGCCGTCCCCGAGTCGCCGGCCGCCGGCTGCACCCAGACCTCGCGGTACGGCCCCTCGGCCGCGAGCCGGGCGTTCGCCACGCAGTTCAGCGCCACCCCGCCGGCCATGGCCAGGGTCGACGCGCCGCCGGCGGCGTCGTACAGCCAGCGGGACAGGTCGAGAACGACCTCCTCCAACCGGGCCTGCACGCTGGCGGCGAGATCGGCATGCTCCTCGGTCATCTCGCCGTCGGCGGTGCGCGCCTTGGCCATGCTCGCCCAGTCGATCCGCTCGACCCGGAAGCCACCGTCGTCGGTGGCCCGCACCAGCTCGCGCAGCAGGCCCAGGTGCCTCGGTCGGCCGTACGAGGCCAGCGCCATCACCTTGTACTCGTCGCTGGAGTGCAGGAAGCCCAGGTGCCGGGTCAGGTCCTCGTAGAGCAGGCCGAGCGAGTGCGGCAGTTGCTGGGAGTACAGGGCGGACAACCGTCCGTCGCGGTAGACGCCGGCCAGGTGGCTGGCCACCTCGCCGCGCCCGTCCAGCACCAGCACCGCGGTGTCGTCGCCGGCCCGAGGTGCGGCCAGCCCGGCGGAGGCGGCGTGCGCCACGTGGTGCGGCACGAACCGCACCTTCTCCGGGTCGAGCCCGGGCAGGGCGGCGGCGAGGAACTGCGGGGCCCGCTTGGCGTAGTCGACCCGCAGCCAGTCCCACGGGTCGCCCAGGCCGAGGTCGGCCGCGTCCCGACAGAGGCCGGGGTCGAACGAGTAGGCGACCGCGTCGAGGTTGTCGACGTCGATCCCCGCGCTCGCCAGGCACCAGGCGGCGGACAACTCGGGCAGCTCCCAGGCGGAGAAGGGCACGGGACGCTTGCCGTGCTTGCGGCGGCTGAACCTCTCCTCTTCGGCGGCGGCCACCACCGTCCCGTCCACCACCAGGGCGGCCGCCGGGTCGTGGAAGATGGCGTTGATCCCAAGGACGCGCATGAGAAGTCCCTACCCTGGCCTTCGCGCCCTAACCTGTAGATCATCGACTTCTCCGCGGGTGCCAATCGTCGGCTGTGGAGATACGTGACCCTGCAGGTGCTGCGCGGCCGGGTCGTGGCCGAGGGCCGGGCGTGGCGGGCGGGGATCGGGTGATCGGCGCCGGAGGCCGGCGCCGACCGTGCCGGGGCGAGGGTCAGATCCGCTCGTCGCGGAGCATGCCCGGGCCGAACACCTCGTACGCGATCCGCTCCGCCGGTACGCCCCGGCGCAGCAGGCCGCCGCGGACCGCGTTCATGAACGGTAGCGGCCCGCAGAGGTGCACGTGCGCGTCGGGGGAGAGCGGGATCAGCTCCGGGTCCACCAGGCCGGTGGCGACCTGTGCCTTCAGCCCAGCCAGCTCCCCGTCGGCGGCGTCCTCGTACCAGAGGTTCAGCCGCAGCCGGGGCAGCCGCTCCAGGAGCCGGGGCAGTGCGTCGCGCAGGGCGTGCGCGGCCGCGGTGCGGTCGGCGTGCACCAGCACCACCGGACGTTCCGGCTCGGCCGCCGCGAGGTGTTCCAGCGCGGCCATCGCCGAGGTGAGCCCGATGCCGGCGCTGACCAGCAGCAGCGGGCCGCCGCCGGCGACCGCGCTGACCTCGCCGAAGGGCGGGCTGAGCCGCAGCGTGTCACCGACCGCGATCCGGTCGTGCAGGAAACCGGAGACCATCCCGTCCGGTGCGTCTCCGGTGCCGCGTACCCGCTTGACGGTGATCCGCCAGTGGTCGGCGCCGGGACGTCCGGAGAGGCTGTACTGCCGGATCTGCTGGCCGCGCCCGGCGTCCAGGTCGACGGCGACGGAGGTGTACTGGCCGGGGGTGAAGGTGGGCACCGGGCCGCCGTCGACCGGGACCAGGGTGAACGAGACGACGTCCCGGGTCTCCTGGACCCTGTCGGTCACCCGCCAGGCCCGCCATACCGACCCGTTCTCCGCCACCCCGGCCTCGGTGTAGAGGCGCGCCTCCCGCGCGATCAGCTCGCAGGCCAGCAGCCAGTACACCTCGTCCCAGGCCGCCGCGATCTGGGGGGTGACGGCGTCGCCGAGCACCTCACCGATCGCGGCCATCAGGTGCCGGCCCACGATCGTGTACTGGGTGGCGGTGATGCCGAGGGAGACGTGCTTGTGCGCGATCCGGTCCAGGATCGGCCCCCACGGCATCGTCCCGGGGCCGGTCAGGTGCTCGGCGTACGCCACGACGGCGGCGGCGAGCGCGGCCTTCTGCTGCCCGGTCGCCTGGTTGCCGCGGTTGAAGATGTTGAGCAGCTCCGGGTGGGCGTCGAACATTCGCTGGTAGAAGCGGCCGGTGATCGCCTCTCCATGCGCCTGCACGACGGGCAGGGTCGCCTTCACCACTGCTGCTGATGATTCCGAGAGCACGACTACTCCTTCAGTGATCCGTTCTGGCGATCACCACTGAACAGGAATCTGAAAGTCCCCTTCTAGGTCGAAGGTCCCGGGTCCGGGGTCGTCTGAATCACATCCGCTGACCGGCTCATCGGCCCGTGTCGCGAGCCGTTCGCGCTGGCTAGCGTCGGTGCCGTGAAGCTCAACCGGTCCACCGACATGGCCCTGCGGATCGCCATGCTCACCGCCGTGTCCCCGGCGCGTACCACGGTGGACGAACTGGCCATCCAGCTCGCGCTGCCCCGCAGCCACGTCGCCAAGGTCGTCTCGGGCGCCGGGACTCCTGGCAGCGCTGGACGTACGTCCCGCCCTGCCGACCGCCGCGACCGGCCCGCTCCCGCAGCTCCACCGGCAGCGCCTGGACGGTCATGCTCTCCAGCACCAGGTCGAATCCCGGCTGCCAGCCAGTCGGCGGATCCAGCAGGTCCGCGGTCTGGTAGCGGACCGGCGAGTCCGGGTGGCGCGCCCGGGCGGCCCGCACGGCCGTCGGGGAGATCTCGAAGGCGACGGTACGGAAGCCGAGGCCGGCCAGGTGCTCGGCGCCCCGGCCGAAGCCGCAGCCGACCACCACCGCGCTCCGGCCGGCCCCGTCCATCCCCGTCCGTCCGGTCCATTCGGCGAGCAGGGAATGCGGCGTGTCCCGGTCCCACGGCACGACCGCCTCGCCCCGCTCCGCCTCCGCGTAGAGCCGCTCGAACCAGCCGGTCGGGTCCCCGGCGGCGACCGACCGGGAAGACAAACGCCTGGTCGGATCGTTGTCGTCCACTGACGCCCCCGCGCCCGGCCGCCGTCCCGGGGCCCTCGCCCGGAGGCGGGCACGGCACGCGCCGCGGCGTAACCCCGCGGCTCACCCGCCCGGGTGCCACGGCTCTGTCGGAGCGCCGGGCTAGGCTCGCTCCGGCGCGCCGCGCGTGGCGATCGAGCCGGTGAGCGGCACCACACCGCCGAGACCTGGGAGTACGACCAGTTGACCGCACAGCCTGAGACCCTGTACGGGGCCGACGACCTCACGCATCTGGAGGGCCTGGACGCCGTCCGGAAGCGCCCCGGCATGTACATCGGCTCCACCGACAGCCGTGGCGTGGGTCACCTCGTCAACGAGATCCTCGACAACTCCACCGACGAGGGTGTCGCGGGTCACGCCACCAAGGTCGAGGTGATCCTGCACGCCGACGGCTCGGTGCAGGTCGACGACGACGGCCGGGGCATCCCCACCGACGTGCACGCCAAGTCCGGCATCTCCGGCGTCGAGTTGGTGCTCACCCGGCTGCACGCCGGCGGCAAGTTCGGCGGCTCGGGCTACAAGACCTCCGGCGGCCTGCACGGTGTGGGCGCCTCCGCGGTCAACGCCCTGTCCCGGCGGTTCGACGTGACCGTCCGGCGCGGCGGCAAGGTCCACTCGATGTCGTTCCGGCACGGCGTACCGGGGATCTTCGACGGGCCTGGTCCGGACGCACGCTTCACCCCCGGTCCGGGCCTGCAGATCGTCGGCGCGATGAAGCGCGGCCAGCGCACCGGCACCTCGATCCGGTGGTGGCACGACACCCGGTACTTCGAGACGGGCGCCCGGCTGGACAGCGACGCGGTCCGGCTCAAGCTCCGCAACACCGCGTTCCTCGTCCCCGGCGTGGCCTACCTGCTGCGCGACGAGACGGGCGAGGAGCGCACCGAGGAGAAGTTCCACTTCCCCAACGGCCTCACCGACATGGTGGAGTTCCTCGCCCCGGCCGGTGACCGGCCGGTCTCCGGCACGCTGCTGATCACCGGCGAGGGGACGTACCGGGAGAACGCGGCCGACGCCAACGGCGTGATGCAGTCCAACGTGCAGCGCCGGGCCGAGGTCGAGGTGGCGCTGCGCTGGGGCACCGGCTACGAGCGCACCGTGGAGTGCTTCACCAACACCATCCGCAACGCGCACGGCGGGACCCACCGCAAGGGGTTCGAGCGGGCCCTGGTCCGCACCCTGACCGAGGCGGCCCGCAACACCCGCGGCATGCTCCGCCCCAAGGAGGACGCGCCCACCCTGGACGACGTCCTCGAGGGGATGACGGCCGTGGTGCACGTCCGCATCCCGGAGCCCCAGTTCACCTCGCAGACCAAGGACGAGCTGTCCACCGCGGGCATCACCAAGGTGCTCCAGGGTCTGGTCGAGCAGCACCTCAAGGCCTGGTTGGAGGACCGGCGCACCAAGGCCGAGGCGCGGACGGTGCTGCAGAAGATCGTCGACGCGGCCCGGGTCCGGCTGACCCAGAAGCAGCAGAAGGACGCGGCCCGGCGCAAGACCGCCCTGGAGGGCGCGTCGATGCCGGCCAAGCTGGTCGACTGTCGGGCCACCGGGGTGGACCGCAGCGAGCTGTTCATCGTGGAGGGGGACAGCGCGCTCGGGTGCTTCACCGGCGACACGATGGTCTCGTTGGCATCGGGTCAGAGCCGATCCTTCGCCGATTTGGCTGCGGACTGGCAGCACGGCATCAGCCACTTCGGCTACAGCACCAACAAGGCTGGCCGGGTGGTCATCGCTCCGCTGCTGGAGCCGCGGCTCACCAAGCGCGATGCCCCGTTGGTGCGTGTCACGCTCGACAACGGCGAGTCGGTGCGGTGCACCCCCGATCATCTGTTCCGGCTGCGCGACGGCTCCTACCGGCGGGCTGACGCACTTGTGCCCGGTGATTCCCTTATGCCCCTGTATCGCAGTCTGTCGAACAAGGCGGAGGGGCACAAACTGCAGGGGTATGAGCGGGTCTGGATGAACGACCGCGAGGAGTGGGTCTACACCCATTACCTGGCGGACGTGTGGAATCTGCGCCACGGCAGGGACAGCGTTACAAACGGCACCGTCCGTCATCACGTCGACATCAACAAGCGAAACAATGACCCGCGCAATCTGCGCCGGATGACCTGGGCCGACCACTCCGCCCTGCACGCCGCGATGATGGGCGAACATGTCCACGCCGGTTGGCGGGAGTGGTTCGACAATGGGGGCCGAGAGTTCCGCTCGGCCATGCTGACAGCGCAGTGGCGGGATCCTGCCTTCCGTGAGGCCTGCCTCGCGCGGCTGTTCGCGCTCAATGAGTCGCCCGCGTTCCGCGCAAAGATCGAAAAGGGCTTCCAGGACTGGTACAACGCGCTAGGTGCCGACGAGCAGCGTGCCTATGCCGAGCGGATGCGTGAGCGGCAGGCGACATACTGGTCGCAGCCGGAGCATCGACAGGCAGCAGCCGAGCGGGTGCGGGAATACTTCACCGATCCCGCTCGTCGAGAGGAGTGGCGTGAGCGCTCGTTGAAGCAGTGGCGTGACGACGCATTACGTGCTTGGCGGTCACGAGAGACCGTGGAACAGTTCGCGAACCCCGCCGAGCGGGAACGCCAGCGCGGCGCCGTACTGGCCTGGCACCGGGACAACCCCGAATTCGGTGAGCAGCACTCGTCCCGGATGAGGCGGCGGATGACTGACCCGAGCACGGGCCACCTCGCCAAGGCGCAGGCCGGCAGGGCTCGATACGTCGCAACGGTGCCGCGCCAGGAACGCGTTGGCCGGCAACTCGAAGGTCGGCGTCTGGCTGCGCTGCGTCGTCTCGCGCCGCTGCTGTCGCAAGCCGACGAGGAGTTGGCGACCGCCTACGAAGCCGAGCGGTTGCGGACCGCCCGCACCGGCCTCCGTTTCGATCGGCTCCGGAGCCTCTACGGGGGCGACTACGGGCGACTGCGAGAGGCGGCCTCCCTTGTCAACCACCGCGTGGTATCCGTAAAGGCTCTGGACGAGACGGCGGACGTCTACGACCTGACCGTCGATGGCTACCACAACTTCGCGCTCGAAGCGGGTGTGTTCGTCCACAACAGCGCCCGGGTGGCACGAACCGCTGAGTACCAGGCGCTGCTGCCGATCCGCGGCAAGATCCTCAACGTGCAGAAGGCGAACCTCCAGCAGGTGCTGGACAATGCCGAGTGCGCGGCAATCGTGCAGGTGCTCGGCGCCGGGTCGGGGCGGACTTTCGACCTCTCCGCGCTGCGGTACGGCCGGGTCCTGATCATGGCCGACGCGGACGTCGACGGCGCGCACATCCGGACCCTGCTGATCACGCTCTTCGCCCGCTACATGCGTCCGCTGATCGAGGCCGGCCGGCTCTTCGCCGCGATGCCGCCGCTACACAAGATCACTACCAAGGGGCGCAACCCGCAGACCGTCTACACGTACACCCAGGCGGAGATGGAGGCGACGGTCCGCAAGCTGGAGAAGGCCGGCAAGCAGATCGTCACGCCGATTCCGCGCTTCAAGGGTCTCGGCGAGATGGATGCCGACGAGCTTTGGGAGACCACGATGAACCCGGCCACCCGGGCGGTCCGCCGGATCACCCTCGACGACGTCGAGGCGGCTGAGCGGATCCTGGAACTGCTGATGGGGGAGAAGGTCGAACCGCGCCGCAACTGGCTGATCGACTCGGCCGACCGGGTCGACCGCCAGGCGATCGACGCATGACGACCGGGTTCGTTCGGAAGGAAAGCTGAGTCATGGCACGCCGCAAGGAAGACCGCACCAAGGCGGACCTGTCCGCCTTCGACCAGGCCGGCGCGCGGGTCTTCGACAACCCGCTGGTCACCGAGGTCTCCGACTCCTACCTGGAGTACGCCTTCTCGGTCATCCACTCCCGCGCCCTGCCCGACGCCCGCGACGGTCTCAAGCCGGTGCACCGGCGCATCCTTTACGCGATGAATGAGGCGGGGTTCCGCCCCGATCGCGCGCATGTAAAGTCCGCCCGCGTGGTCGGCGACGTGATGGGCCGCTACCACCCGCATGGTGACTCCGCGATCTACGACGCGATGGTCCGCATGGCCCAGGACTTCTCGCTCAACGTGCCGCTCATCGATGGGCATGGAAATTTTGGAAGCCAGGACGACGGACCGGCCGCGGCGCGCTACACCGAGGCGCGGATGTCCCGCGAGGCGATGCTGCTCGTCGGCGAGCTGGGCGAGGACACCGTCGACGTCGAGCCCAACTACGACGGCTCGCTGACCCAGCCGACCGTGCTGCCGGCCGCCTTCCCCAACCTGCTGGTGAACGGCGCGTCCGGGATCGCGGTCGGGATGGCGACCAACATGATCCCGCACAACCTCGGCGAGGTGGTCCAGGCCGCGCGGTGGCTGATCAACCACCCGGACGCCGACCTGGACAAGCTCATGGAGTTCGTCCCCGGCCCCGACCTGCCCACCGGCGGGCTGCTACTCGGCCTCGACGAGGTGCGCCGAGCGTACGAGACCGGGCGCGGGGTGGTCCGGATGCGCGGCCGGGTGGAGGTCGGCCCGCTCGAGGGCAGCCGCGGCCGGCAGGCCATCACCGTCACCGAGCTGCCGTACGGGATCGGCGCGGAGAAGGTCATCGCGGCGATCACCAACGAGGTGAACAAGACCAAGCGGCTCACCGGCATCGCCGACGTCAAGGACCTGACCGACCGGGAGAACGGCACCCGGCTGGTGATCGAGTGCAAGGTGGGCGTCAACCCGCAGGCGTTGCTGGCCGACCTGTACCGGCTCACCCCGCTGGAGCAGTCCTTCGGCGTCAACAACCTGGTCCTGGTCGACGGCCAGCCGCAGACCCTGGGGCTCAAGGCGCTGCTGGAGGTCTTCCTCGCCCACCGGTACGACGTGGTGACCCGGCGCAGCTCCTACCGCCGGCGCAAGCGGGAAGAGCGGCTGCACCTCGTCGACGGCCTGCTGATCGCCCTGCTGGACATCGACAAGGTGGTCAAGCTGATCCGGGGCAGCGACGACGCCCAGGCCGCCAAGGACGGCCTGATGCGCCAGTTCAAGCTCTCCGACATCCAGGCCACCTACATCCTGGACACTCCGCTGCGCCGGCTGACGAAGTACGACCGGATCGAGCTGGAGGCCGAGCAGGAGAAGCTCCGCAAGGAGATCGCCGAGCTCTCCACGATCCTGGACGACGAGAAGGTGCTCCGGAAGCTGGTCTCCGACGAGCTGGCCGCCGTGGTCAAGCAGTTCGGCGCCCCGCGCCGGACCACGCTGGTCGACGGCGACCTCAAGGAGGTGCTGGCCGCCTCCGCGCCGGCCGGTCCGCTGGAGGTCGCCGACGACCCGTGCCAGGTGATCCTCTCCGCGACCGGGCTGGTCGCCCGGACCGCGGCCGAGTCGGAGGAGGCCGTCGAGGGGCGGCGGCGCAGCGGCCGGGTCAAGCACGACGCGGTACGCGCGGTCGTCCACTCCACGGCCCGGGGCCGGGTGCTCCTGGTGACCAGCGCCGGCCGGGCGTTCAAGATCGATGTGCTGCCGCTGCCGGTGCTGCCCGAGCAGTCCGGCACGGTGTCGCTACGCGGCGGGATGTCGGCCGCCGAGCTGGTGCCGCTGGAGCCGGGGGAGACGGTGGTCGGCCTGGCGCCGCTCGGCCCGTCCGCCGAGGGCTCCCCGGGTCTGGCGCTCGGCACCCGCCAGGGCGTGGTCAAGGTCTGCGCCCCGGAGTGGCCGGTCCGCTCCGACGAGTTCGAGGTGATCTCCCTGCGCGAGGGGGACGAGGTGGTCGGGGCGACCTGGCTCACCGACGGCGGGGAGACCATCGCCTTCGTCTCGTCCGAGGCGTCCCTGCTGCGCTTCGCCGCCTCCGTGGTCCGGCCGCAGGGCGTCAAGGGTGGCGGCATGGCCGGCATCAATCTGCCGGCCGGCGCCCGGGTGGTCTTCTTCGGCGCGATCCGCACCGACGACCCGGGGCACGGCGAGCCGATGGTGGTCACCTCGACCGGCGCCACGGTGAAGGTGACGCCGTTCAAGGCGTACCCGGCGAAGGGGCGGGCGACCGGCGGGGTCCGCGCGCAGCGGCTCCTCAAGGGCGAGCTGGACCTGGCCGTGGCCTGGATCGGCCCGCGCCCGGTCGGCGCGACGGCCACCGGTGACCCGGTCGAACTGCCCCCGGCGGACCCGCGCCGCGACGGCTCCGGATTCGCCGTCATGCTCGGCCCCACGGTCGTCGGCCACCTGGTCGAACGCCACTGACCCCTGCGGGAGGGGCCGGCGGCAAGGCCGCCGCCTCCTCCCGCCCCCGTCCCGCCCCTCGCTGTTGATCATGAGGTTGACGGACTCGATTCGGGCAATTCAACCCGTCAACCTCATGATCAACGGGGTGGGGGGTGGGGTGGGGGGTCAGAGTTCGGGTTCGGGGCCTCGGCGGGAGTCGGGGGTGGTGCCGCGGAGGTGGGCGATCAGGCGCATGCCGTGATAGATCACCAGCGCGGCGGCGGTACCCAGGGCGATGCCGTTGAAGGAGAGGTCGCCGGCCGTCAGGGTGTAGTTGGCGGCGCCGATGATCAGCGCGACGGCGGCGGTCATCAGGTTGACCGGGTCGTGGAAGTCGACCCGGTTCTCGATCCAGATCCGGGCGCCGAGGATGGCGATCAGGCCGTACAGCGCCGTGGTGGCGCCGCCCAGCACGCCGGCCGGCACGGTGAGGATCAGCGCGCCGAACTTCGGGCTGAGCCCGAGCAGCACCGCCGCCACCCCGGCCACCCAGTACGCCGCCGTCGAGTAGACCCGGGTCGCCGCCATCACGCCGATGTTCTCCGCGTACGTGGTGGTGCCGGAGCCGCCGCCGGAGCCGGCCAGCACGGTGGCGATGCCATCGCCGAGGAACGCCCGGCCCATGTCCCGGTCCAGGTTGCGGCGGGTCATCGCGGCCACCGCCTTGACGTGCCCGGCGTTCTCCGCGATCAGCACCAGGATCACCGGGATCACCAGCACCACCGCCCGCAGGCTGAAGCTCGGCGCGTGGAACTGGGGCAGCCCCACCCAGGCGGCCTCCTTCAGCGCGGTCACCGCCTTCGGGTCCAACTGGCCGAGGACGGCGGCGAGCGCCCAGCCCACCACCACGCCGAGCAGGATGGACAGCCGGGCCAGGAAGCCCCGGAAGACCACCGTGGCGAGCAGGATCGCCACCAGGGTGGCCACCGCGATCGGCGGCTGGGCCTTCACCCCGCCGTTGCCGCCGCCGTCCCAGGCGACCGGCGCGAGGTTGAGCCCGATCAGCGTCACGATCGCGCCGGTGACCACCGGCGGCATCAGCGCGTCGATCCACCGGGCCCCGGCCAGCTGCACCACCACGCCGACCAGCGCGAGCGCCGCGCCGGCCACCACGATGCCGCCGAGCGCCGGGCCGATGTCGCCGCCGGCCTTGGCGGCCAGCACCGGCGCGATGAACGCGAACGACGAGCCCAGGTACGACGGCAGCCGGTTGCCGGTGATCAGCAGGAAGAGCAGCGTGCCGATCCCGGAGAAGAAGAGCGTGGTGGCCGGCGGGAAGCCGGTGATCAGCGGCACCGTGAAGGTGGCGCCGAACATCGCGACCACGTGCTGCACGCCGACCCCGACGGTGCGCGGCCAGGAGAGCCGTTCACCGGGGTGGACCACGTCGCCCGGTCGGATGGCGCGGCCGTCGCCGTGCACGCTCCACGGGGACCAGCGGGAACGTGATGTGGTGGGGGACTGGGTCATGGGGGCCCTTCGCGTCAGGTGACGGGGGCGTGATCGACCCTGAGAGTTGTTTCTAGCACGACCTCGGCCGGGGACGAGGGCCGCCCTGGCAGGTCTACAATCGGGCCGTCTGTCACCGTCGATGGCCCGGGTGCGCCGCGAAGCACTCCCCTCCATGACCCACCTCTCCTCCGGCGGAGTCGCCGGACCGGCGTGAGCCCCGCCATCCGGGTGCGCCCGCGCCGCGAGTTGCGCGCCGCCCGTCGTACCCGCCAGCACGGCTGTTGGGGTCATCTGATCGCCGCGCCGCTCTGGCCGCTGCACGGAGCCAACCTGGGCACCCTGCTGCGCACCTGTGACGCCGTCGGCGCCTGTCTTGCGGTGCCGCCGTTCCGCTGGGTCGACGAGGCCCTCGCCCGGGGCAACACGCTGCGGAGGCCCAGCTGCGTGCACCGGGTCGGCAGCCCGTCCCATTGGCTCGCCGCCGAGCGGGCCGCCGGGGCCCGGATCGTCGGGGTGGAGCTGGCCGACGAGGCGATTCGCCTCGGTGACCTGCCCGCCGCGCGGGGCCGCACCGTTGTGCTGCTCGGCCACGAGGCGAACGGCCTTCCGCCGGAGGCCCTCGACGCCCTGGACGTGGCGGTGGAGATTCGCCGGCCTCCTCTGACCCGCCCTCATCCTCCGCGATCTTGCACTTGCTGCCCCGGCATTCCGGACGTATCACGCGAAGCGCGGGCGCAAAGTGCAAGATCGCGGGAGGCCGGGAGGTCTTGGTGGGTCAGGAGACGCCGGTGGGGCGGAACTGGACGCTGACCCGGGGGCCGACCGGGCGGGTGGTCTTGGGGATGGCGTGTTCCCAGGTGCGCTGGCAGGAGCCGCCCATCACGACCAGGTCGCCGTGGCCGAGCGGGAAGCGGAGGCTGGCCCCGCCGCCGCGGGGGCGCAGCAGCAGCGGGCGCGGCGAGCCGAACGAGACGATGGCGACCATGGTGTCGGTGTGCGCGGAGCGGCCCGTCGTGTCGCCGTGCCAGGCGACGCTGTCCCGTCCGCTTCGGTAGAGGCACATCCCGGCGGTGACGAAGGGCTCGCCCAGCTCGGGTGCGTAGTGCCGGGTCAGCGCCTCCCGGGCCTCGGTCAGCACGGCGTGCGGCAGCGGCCGGCCGGCCGCGTACCAGCAGAGCAGGCGGGGGACGTCGACCTCGGCGTCGTACATGGTGCGGCGCTCCGCGCGCCACGGCACCTCGTGCAGCAGGGTGTCGAGCACCGCGTCGGAGCCGCGCACCCAGCCGGGCAGGTGGTCGACCCAGGCGCCCCGGCTCAGTTGGTGCCGGCGCAGGGCGGCGAGCGGGCCCAGGCTGGGGCCCTGCTCGGTGAAGTCCAGCATCGAGGGCTGGTACGCGACGTCGGACACGCCGCCGATCCTACCAACCGATCGAACAGGCGTACGAGTATCGGCGGCGCAGCATCCGGCGGACGTGCCCGCCGGCCGCCTTGCGCAACCGCTCGCGCGGCTGCTGGGCGCGGTGGGTCTCGATGGTGTCCCGCAGCGCCCGGTTCTGGTCCGGCAGCCACCGGGTCCGGGTCAGCAGGTCCTCGGGCGTACGGCGCCGATCCAGTTCCGCTCGAAGTGCAGGAGCAGAAATCCCATGCCATCGCCACGCCGGTCCGGATCCGGCGTGCCGACCGCCACGTCGGCCCGGAGGCGGGTGGGGGTACCAACCGGTAGGGTGCCCGGCGGCGGCGTCGACCCTGGGGCGCCGTTCTGGGCGGTCCCGATGCTCCGCCCGCCGACGACCTCGCCCGAGGAGGAGACGCGCGTGCTGGTGACCCTGGTGACGGTCGGGTTTCCGGCATGACCGCCGCCCCGACCACCGGTGCCGCCCGGGCCTCGGCGGTCGCCGGCCGGCTGCCGTCGCTGACCGGGCTGCGCTGGGTCGCCGCCCTGCTGGTCTTCGGCTTCCACGTCGCCACCATGCGGATCGTGGCCGTGCCGGACTACCAGGCGGTCGTCGACTGGCTGTTCACCCTCGGCCTCTCCGGCGTGGAGTTCTTCTTCATCCTCAGTGGATTCGTGCTGGTCTGGTCGTACCGGGACGGCGAGCGCCGGCGGACCTTCCTGCGCCGGCGGCTCGCCAAGATCTACCCGAACCACCTGCTGATGTGGGTGGTGGTGCTCCTCGTCGGGCTCTGGTTCGCCGACCCGGTCAACGGCTGGGCGGCGCTGGGCAACCTGGCCCTGGTGCAGGCCTGGAATCCCACCCCCGGCTACTTCTACAGCGTCAACACGGTCAGCTGGTCGCTCTCCTGCGAGCTGTTCTTCTACCTCTGCCTGCCGTTCGTGCTGCCGGTGCTGCGCCGGCTGCGCCCCGCCGCCCTGTGGGCGGTGGTGGTCGCCGCGCCGCTGCTGATCGTCGCGCTCTGGCCGGGCCAGCGCCTGGTGCCCGAGGAGAGCCGGTGGTGGTTCACCCAGGTCTTCCCGCTGGTGCGGTCCCTGGAGTTCTGGATGGGCGTGGCCGCGGCCGAGCTGATGCGCCGGGGGCGCTGGCGGGGGCCGGGCCTGACCGCCGCCAGCCTGCTCTTCGTGGCCACCTGGGCGGTCGCCGCGCAGTGGATCCGGGCGGAACTCTGGGCGGGCCTGCTGGCGGTGGCGTACCTGCTGGTCATCACCGCCGCCGCCGACGCGGACGTGCGCGGCCGGCGCACCCCGTGGCGGTCCCGGCCGATGGTCTGGCTCGGTGAGGTCTCCTTCGCCTTCTACCTGGTGCACGTCTTCGTGATGGTCACCGTGCTCCGACTGACCGGTCACTACGGGGTCGGGCTGCCGGGCTGGTGGGGCCCGCTCGCCGTGCTCGGCTTCCTGGTGGTCAACCTGGTGCTCGCCGGGGCCCTGCACCGGTACGTCGAGATGCCGATGATGCGCCGGCTGGGACCGCCCCGCCGGGCCCGCGCGCGGAGCGCCCCGGCCGCCGTCACGCCGGCCCAGGTCGGACCCGCCACCGCCCGCGACGGGCAGGTCAGGCCGATCGAGTACGCCGGGCGGCGCGACCCGGCCTGAGGCGGGCCCCCGCTCCGCCCGTTCGCTGTCGGTCCATGCTGGTCAGTGCGGCGACCCGACTCGTGGCGACACGCCCGGCGGCGATGCGGCACCGCGCCGTCGGCGGTAGCGTGGGTCCGTGCTTCCGGTCGCGCTCACCTGTCCCCTGTGGTGGGTGGCGCGCTGGACGGCCCGCATGCTGGCCAGTCTCGCCGTCGCGGTCGCCTGCTCGCTCGGCGCCGCCACCCTGCCCGTCGGCGCGGCCGCCGCCGCCCAGGCGGCCCCGGTCGCCGAGCTGACCTCCGCGGTCCCGGCACCCTCCTGGTCCACGATTCCGCCGGCCCTCCAGCCCGGCGCCGTTCCCGAGCCCGGCGACCGGCCCGAGGATGCGGGCCGCGCCCCGAGCGGCGCAACCGCCTTCGACGCGGGCCTGGCGTTGCCCGGAGGGACCACCGCGGACCGGGGGCACGTCGCACGGGCGTCCACCAGCGCGGCTGCCGGCGACGTCGTGGCCGGGACCGGCCAGCAGGCCCTGCCGGTGGGCAACGGCTCCCCGCTGGCGGCTTGGCGGACCGTGGCCGCCGCGGTCTCGAAGGAGCGCGTCCCGCGCGGAACCGCCCCGGCGGCCCCCGGCTCGCGGGCCCCGCCGACCCGCTGACCGCCCGCGGGCCACGCCCGCAGCCGTTCTCCACCGAACCTCACCCCCGCACCCCGCCCGACGGCGGCCCGGTGGCGCCCATTCCGGTCGCGCCCCGCCGCGCCGGGGCGTGCGGACCTCCTCCGCCACATCGCTCCCGTGAGGTGCCCACCATGCAGACCGTTCTCTACCAGTTCCTGATCGAGATCCCGCAGGCCGCCGCCATCTGGTCGGCCCTGCTCCTGCTCGCCCTGGCCCTGCTCGCCGCGCTGGTCGCCCGCCCGGAGCGGGAGAGCCCGTCCGACGCCGAGCCGGTGCCCGACCCGGCCGCCGAGGAGGCGGCCCGCCTCGCCGACCTGCGCCGGTACGCCGACGAGGTGGCGGTGGCCGCCGCCGGGGCCGCGCAGACCGCGCGCCGACGGCGGGAGCAGTGGCTGCGCGCCCAGGACGAGGTCGACCGGGCCTGGCAGGCGTACGACGAAGCGGAGACCGCCGCCCGTCGGCTTGCCGGCGCCGCCGTGCTGCCCGCGCCGCGTACCCCGCGGACTCCGGCGGAGTACGCCACCCGGGAGCGGTGGCTGCACCACGCGGCGATGGGGGCGCACTGGCGGGGTGAGCTGTCGGCACGGCAACTCGCCGACGTCCTGGCGCACCGGAACGGGTGGGACCCGCGCCGGCACCCGGCGGAACAGGAGATCGTCCTCGCCCGGGTGGTACGCGACGTGCGGCGGGCCGGCTACCGCACGGCGGCCGAGCGGGAGCAGCGGGCCTGGCGGGACGCGGAACTGGCCGCCGAGGCGGCCCGCGCGCTGGCCGTCGAGGCGTACGCCGCCGCGGCGGCGCTGCGGCCCGGCCCGGCCCCGGTACGCCGGACGGAGTCGACGACCCAGGCCCTCGCCCCGGTGGCGGCCGGCGCGGCCCCGGCCCGTCCGGCACGCTGGCGGCCCGCACGGGTTGGCTGAATTGTGACCTGAAATTGGTGAGCCTGGTCACGCGAATCGGGAAACGGTCATCCGGGTCAGTCGGGGCTGATCCACCCCGCAATTTCCGGTCGCTCGCCACCCGATGTCCGATTGTGGCCCGACGGTTCCGTCATAACTGCTTGTCCCATTGAGTGACGTCAGTGACGGACTGTTCCGGTCAGAGTAATGGTGACCGAGGTTTAAGCAGGTGGGGGTGCTTGGCACGGGGGATACCCACCGGTAGTGTCAGCGCGTCCGGTGCGGTTTCCGATCGCAAGAAGCGACGCCGCGCCGACCCGCTCAATCGTGATCTCACGAACCGGGGACCCAGTGCACGTCCGGGGTGAATCCGCGAGCCACGGCCCGCGGTAGGGCGACTTCCCGCCCGAATCCGTCAGCTAACCCGGTAGGCGGTGTCGGAAGGAGTTCCAACATCGTGCAGTTCGATCCCATCCCCCGTCCGTCCCCCCGCCTCCACGGCGCCGCGGTGCCGTCGCTCGCCTGACCGGCGCGCTGACTCCGGCATCGGCCCTGCTGCCCGGTTGACCGGGCGCCCCCTTCCCGCGGTCGCACCGCCCATGATCCCTCGTCACGCGTGAGCTCCTCCGCGCGTCGGATCGGCGTGCGCCGCTCCCGCCTTCCGTGGAGGACCAAGATGAAGCACACCCTGAAGCGGCAGCTGCGGCGCCTCGCCACCGAGCGCCCGTACCAGATCGTGGCTGGCTCCGCCGCCGCGCTCGTGCTGGCCTCCGGCACCGGCGCCCTGCTCGCCGGCACCGGCGACGCGCCCGTCCGCCAGGAGACCACCGCCGCCGTCTCCGAGCTGGCCCCGCGTCTCGGCGACGTGGCCACCCGCAGCCAGGAGCGGATCGCCGCCGTCCCGTCGACCTCGCCCAGCCCCAAGGCGTCGCCGACGGCGACCTCGGCCAAGCCGGACCCGGACCTGACCCGCAAGGCGGCGCCGAAGCCGCCGTCGACCAAGGTCCTCGACTACACCTACGAGGCACAGACCGCCTACTGGAACTGCGGCCCGGCCGCGGTGCGCAACGCGCTCAGCGCCAGCGGCGTCGAGACCACCCAGGACGCGATGGTCGCCCCCCTGAACGCCGGTGAGAACGGCACCAACTCGGCCGAGGACACCACCCGCGGGCTCAACCAGATGGTCAAGGGCAACCCGTACCGGACCCACGTGATCCCCGGCCCGGCCACCCCGGCCCAGATGGACCAGCTCCAGGCCGACGTGGTCAAGGCCATCACCGACGGCCGCGGCGTGGTCGCCAACATCGTCGGCTCCGCCACCGACACCGACGGCGGCTGGCACTCGTTCCCCGGCGGTCACTACATCGCCGTGGTCGGCTACAAGAACGACGGCCGGACCGTGCGGATCGCCGACTCGGCGAACCCGGCGCTGCCGGCGTACTGGATCACCACGATCGACCTGGCGAACTGGATGGCCACCCGCGGCTACTCCGCCTGATCCACTCCGCGTCACCCGTCGGGCACCGGCTCCAGGAGCCGGTGCCCGACGTCGTATGCCCGACCGTCCGGGCCGCCGCCGGCTCTCGCGCGTGGTGTCCCACCGGTGGCACACTGCGCCCCATGGGCGACGAGACGGGTACCCGCCAGCTGTTGCTGCTGCACGGCCTGGGCGCCACCGGCGAGGTGTGGCTGCCCTGGGCGCCGCTGCTGGAGCGCCGGTGGGCGGGGCGGTGGCTCGCCCCCGACCTGGCCGGGCACGGTTGGTCGCCGCCGTTGCCGGCGTACACCTTCGCGGCGCTGGCCCGGCGGGTCGTGGATGGCCTGGCGCCGGTCGCCGACCGGCTGGGACCGCGGGACCGGCTCGTGGTGCTCGGGCACTCGCTCGGCGGGGTGGTGGCGTTGGCGCTGGCCGCCCGGCAGCTCGGCCTGGCCATCGAGGCGGTGGTCGGGCTGGGCATCAAGGCGGTCTGGTCGCCCGCCGAGCTGGACAAGGCCCGGGAGCTGGCCGAGCGGCCGGTCACCTGGTTCGCCAGCCGGGACGAGGCGGCCCGCCGTTACCTGCGGGTCTCCGGCCTCGCCGGCCTCTTCGCCCCGGACCACCCGGTGGTCGACGCCGGACTGCGCCGGGAGGACGGCCGCTGGCGGCTGGCGATGGACCCGGCCGCGTTCGGGGTCGGGGAGCCGCGGCTGGCGGCGCTGCTCGCGGCGACCGACGTGCCGGTGCTGCTGGCTCGCGGCGAGCACGATCCGATGGTGACCGACGCCCAGCAGGAGTTCGGCGTCCCGGTGGCCACCCTGCCCGGCCTGGGGCACAACGCCCACGTCGAGGACCCGGAGGCGGTCCTCGCCCTCCTCGACCCGTACCACTGATGCGCGGGCGGGCTGAGGTGGTTATATCTGATCATGATGCAGCCCATCCGCCGCCTTGCCTATGAGCTCTACGCCCGCCGTCTCCGCGCCCAGCTGGCTCATCAGACACTGCCGCGCCACGTTGCCATGCTGATGGACGGAAACCGCCGGTGGGCCCGGCAGATGGGCTTCGACGACCCCGGGCTGGGCCACCGGTACGGCGCGGAGCACATCCACGAGGTACTGGGCTGGTGTGCCGAGACGGGCATCCGCCACGTCACGCTCTTCGTCGCCTCCGTGGACAACATGCGCAAACGCGCGTCCGACGAGGTCGAGAACCTGATGCGGATGATCGAGGAGGTCGTCGCGGAGCCACTCCTGCGCCCGGCCAACCCGTGGCGGCTCCACCTGGCCGGCCGCGCGGACGTGCTACCCGACTCGACCCGCCACGCCCTGAAACTCGCCGAGGACGCCACCCGTGAGCGGGGCGCCCACTTCCACCTCACGGTCGCCATCGGCTACGACGGCCGCGAGGAGATCGTCAGTGCGGTTCGTTCGCTGCTGGAGGACGAGGCGAGAGCGGGCGCCGCACTCGACGACGTCGCGCAACGCCTCACCGCCGACGCCATCGCGGCGCGTCTGTACACCGGCGGCCAGCCCGACCCGGATCTGATCATCCGCACCAGCGGAGAACGTCGCATGTCCGGGTTCCTGCTCTGGCAGGCCGCCTACTCCGAGCTGTACTTCTGCGACGTGTACTGGCCCGGCTTCCGGAAGATCGATTTCCTGCGCGCCCTGCGCTCCTACTCCGCTCGTGGTCGACGATTCGGGGCGTGACCACCCGGACGAGCACCGTCGGACGCCGCGACGGAAGGACTGCTCAGGGCGTCGGGGACAGGGGGGAGCCGTGCTGGGTGACGGCGTCCGCGGCCCGGGGCGCCGGTGGGTTCCAGTCCGGTTCGAGCTGGCGGCGGGCGGCGTCGACGAACGCCTCCGCGTACGAGTCGGCCGGGAAGTCGCCGAGGTAGCGGCTCCGGGTGGCCCAGCGGTCGGCCGCCTTGGGGTCGGTGTCGAGCAGCTCCGCCAGCACATCGTCCACGTTGGACATGTCCCGGCGCAGCACGTAACCGGAGCCGGCCAGCGGGAACCGTTCGACGAAGTGCTCGCCGTCGACACCCATGTCGGTCACCGCGTACGGCTTGCCGGAGTAGAGGTAGTCCGAGATGACCCCGGAGACGTCCGAGACCAGCGCGTCCGAGCGGTTGACGCACTCGGTCAGGGTCAGCTCGCGGGTGGTCGCGCCCCAGAGGTGCGCCCGTCCCGTCCGGGCCTGGTCGGCGGCGAGCAGCTCGGTCAGCCGGGCGAGCTGCCGGGCCGAGGTCGGGTTCTGCCCGGTGTACGGATGGGCCCGCAGGATCACCGTGGCGCCCCGGTCGAGCAGCCGGCGGATCACCGTCTCGGCCACCGGCAGCGAGCAGTAGTCGGCGTCGGCGTGGTGCCCGGTCCAGGTCGGGGTGTAGAGCACCGTCGGGGCGGCCAGGCGGCGCGCCGGCTCCCGTCGTACCTCGATCGCCTCCACCTGCGGGCGGCCGACCACGACGAACTTCTCCGCGGGGATCTCCACGCCGGCCCGGGCGTACCGGTCGATCGCCGCCGGCCCGGCCACGAAGATCCGGTCGAAGATCGCCGACACCGGGTTGGCGCTGGGGGCCTTGTCGCTGTCGCCGTGGTGCAGCTGGACATGGGTGAGCTGCGAGAAGCGGATGCAGTGGCTGTTCTTAGCGCCGTGGTTGACGTAGAACGCCGCCCGCAGGCTCGGCACCAGCGCCTCGTCCATCGTCTTGAGGGTCGGGCAGAAGACGACCGGGGCGCTGGTGGCGGCCGCGATGGCCGGCAGGAACTCCGGCTCGCGCAGCAGCACCAGGAACGGCCGGCCGATCCGTTCCAGGTAGGGCAGCCACATGGTGACCTGGTACTCCGACCCGGGCGGCGCGGAGAAGTAGAGCAGGAACTCCGGCTGGTGGCGGCGCAGCGCCCGGCCCACCGGACCGCCGCCGGCCGGCGGCCGGAACCGCCGCCGGGCGAGGTCCAGGCCGACCGCCGCGCAGCCGGCGGCGACCAGCAGGACGGCGACCAGCGGCACCCACGCGGGCAGGGTGGCGGCGGCGGCGACCGCGACGAGCCCGAGCAGCACCAGCAGCGCGTCGCCGAGCCGCTCCGTGACCCGCGGCGTCCAGGTGCGGACCGGCAGGTTGGCGGCGCGGATCTCCAGGGCGCCCGCGGCGCGCAGCGGCGCGGCCAGCAGGACCAGGCCGAGCAGGACCAGCGCGGTGGCGGCGAGCGCCGCGTGGAAGCCGCCGTCGAGCCGGCGGGCGTACCCGACCAGGATGCCCGCGGCGACCAGGACCGACTCGGCGACGCCGTCGGCGCCCGGTCGGATCCGGCGTTCCACCGCGGCGGCCGCGAGGGCGGCCACCGCGATCGCCAGCCCCCACCCGGTCGCCCCGGTGAGCGCCACGACGAGGAACGCCAGCACCGCCAGCCCGGTGGTCAGCACCCGGGCGAGCAGCTTCCGGACCAGGTCACCACGCATGTCGGTCGTCCGTTCGGTGGGTCAGGCGTCGACGTCGGCGGAGAGCTGCTCGGACGGGTGCGCGCCCGGCTGGGCGGGCACCGCCGCGACCTGTTCGCCGGGCGCCCGGCGCACGTCGATGACCTGGCCGGTCAGGTCGGAGATCAGCACGTCCAGCGACGCCTGGGCGACCGCCTCGGAGGAGAGCAGGGTGTGCTCCGGCTCCTCGCCGAACGCCTTCGTCCGCATCGGGGTCGCGGTGCGCTCCGGGTTGACGCAGTTGACCCGTACGCCGAACTCCGCCCACTCGTCGGCGAGCGCCTGGGTCAGGTTGACCAGGGCGGCCTTGGTGGCCGAGTAGAGCGCGTAGCGGGCCCGGCCCCGGGTGTACGAGCTGGACGTGTAGAGCAGCAGCTGACCCTTGGTCTGCTGGAGGTACGGCAGCGACTGCCGGGCGATGGTGACCGGGCCGACGAAGTTGACGTGCAGGAGCCGGTCCATCGTCTCCTCGTCCATCTCGGCGAGGGCGCCCTTCTCCAGGATGCCGGCGGTGACCACCACGTGGTCGATCCGGCCGGTGGCCTCGAAGGCGGTCTTCAGCGCCGCCGCCACGTCCTCGGCCCGCTCGACGTGCGTGCCGGTGGTGGAGCGGCTGAACGGGAAGACCTGGGCGCCGTAGCGGCGGGCCAGCTCGGCGAGGTCGTGGCCGATGCCGTAGCTGCCGCCGAAGACCACGATGGTTCGCCCGGTCAGCTCCTCGGTGTAGCTGCGCTGGTCGGTCAGCCGGGGCGCCTGCGCGGCGGCGAGCTGGAAGAGCTTGTCCGCCAGGTGCACGTCGACCGGGTGGGTGACCTTGATGTTCTCGTCCGATCCGTCGATCACCTTGATCGGCGTGCCGGGCAGGTAGCGCAGCACCACGCCGCAGTCGTCGGTGGCGGCGAAGTCGGGGTCGCCCTCGGCCCGCCGGTACGCCTCCCGGATGGTGCCGGACCGGAACGCCTGCGGGGTCTGCCCCCGCCGCAGGGTCGCGCGCACGGGGATGTCGGTGATGCAGTCGTCCTGGTCGACCTGGATGATCGTGTCGGCGGAGGGGATGGCCACGTCGACCGCCGAGTACGTCCAGAGGGCGTTCACGCACTCGCGCACGATCCGGGCGCTGACCAGGGGCCGCACCGCGTCGTGGAAGAGGATGTTGACGTCGCCCTCGCCGACCGCGTCGAGCGCGATCCGGGTGGTGGCGTTGCGGGTGTCGCCGCCCTCGATCACCTGGCTGACCTTGCGGAATCCGGCGTTGGCGACGATCCGCTCAGCGTCGGCGACGTGGCCGGTGGCCATCAGCACGATGATCTCGTCGATCTCCGGCGCGGCCTCGAAGACGGCCAGCGTGTGCTCGATGATCGGCTTGCCGGCGATCTTCAGCAGCTGCTTGGGGATGCCCAGCCCGAGGCGGGTCCCGGTCCCTCCGGCGAGGATGACGGCCACCGTCCGCGAGGGGCGCCAGGGTGCCGGGCTCGCCGGCGTGGCGTCCGGTGCGGTGGTGCGATCCTGCGTCATTGCCGTTCCTCACTTCTGCGGGGGATGGGGTTCTACGCCTGGATGACCGGGTGGTGAACTTTCGCCGGCGACCAGAAAACCTTAACGCGTACGACGGAGCGCACCGACCGGGGCGGGCCCCGGCCGGTGCGCTCCGGCTGGCTAGTTCTGACCCTCGTACGCGTCGCAGACCTCGTCGGTGGGGCCGTCCATCCTCAGGACGCCGCTCTCCAGCCAGATGGTCCGCTCGCAGGTGTCCCGGATCGAGCTGATCGAGTGGCTGACCAGGAAGACCGTGCCGGCGCTGTCGCGCAGCTCCCGTACCCGCTGCTCGCTGCGGGCCCGGAACTTGCGGTCACCGGTGGCCAGCGCCTCGTCGATGAGCAGCACGTCGTGCTTCTTCGCGGAGGAGATGGCGAAGCGCAGCCGGGCGCCCATGCCGGAGGAGTAGGTCCGCATCGGCAGCGAGGCGAAGTCGCCGCGCTCGTTGATCCCGGAGAACTCGATGATCTCCGGCGCCAGCCGCTTGACCTCCTCGGGGGACATGCCCATGGCGAGGCAGCCGAGCACCACGTTGCGCTCGCCGGAGAGGTCGTTGAGCAGGGCGGCGTTCACGCCGAGCAGGGACGGCTGGCCCAGCGTGTAGACCGCGCCCCGGGCTGGCGGGAGCAGCCCGGCGATGGCCCGCAGCAGGGTCGACTTGCCGGAGCCGTTGCTGCCGATCAGGCCGATGGCCTCACCCTGGTACGCGGTGAAGCTCACCCCCTTGACCGCGTGCACCTCACGGATGTTCGGCGCGTTGGTTCGGGACACGATGCGCTTGAGGGCGGCGACCGGGCTCGTGCCCCCGGTGGCGCCCTTGTGGATCTTGTAGATCACGTGCACGTCGTCCACCACCACGGTGGGGACCCGTCCCGCGTCCGCCACGGCGGCGTTGCCCGCCGGCTGGGTCTGGTCAGCCACGGCCGTACTCCTCTTCTCCGCGCCAGAAGTAGACGAATCCACCCAAACCGAAGGCCACCGCCCAGGCCACGGCCAGAGTCCACAGCCGCAGCGGCGAGGACGCGATGTGCTCCGGGTACGCCGAGTCGAGCAGCGCGTACCGGGCCAGCTCGATGTAGACCAGGATCGGGTTGGACTCCAGGGCGGTCGCCGCCCACCCGGGCAGCCGGTCCTCGAACAGCTTGACGCTGTAGAGCACGCCGGAGCCGTAGAGCCAGGTCCGCAGCACGAAGGGCATGACCTGCTTGAGGTCGGTGACCTTCGAGCCGATCCGGGCCATGATCATGGTCAGCCCGACGTTGAAGATCGACTGGAGCACCAGCGCGGGCGCGATCAGCAGCCAGCGGAAGGTGATCGGCTCGCCGGTGAACAACACGATCCCGGCCAGCACCACCATCGACATGAGCAGCTGCTGGAACTGCACCAGCGTGACGGTGATCGGCAGGGCCGCCCGGGGGAACTGCAGCGCCCGGATCAGGCCCAGGTTGCCGGTGATCGCGCTGGTGCCCTGCAACGCCGCGCTCTGGGTGAAGGTGAAGATGAAGACACCCGTGCAGAGGTACGCGATGAAGTTCGGCACGTTCCGGTTCTGCGAGATGATCACGCCGAAGATCAGGTAGTAGACCGCCGCGTTGGTCAGCGGGGTCAGCACCTGCCAGAGCTGGCCGAGCTGGGTGTTGCTGAACGACGAGGCCACCTTCGCCCGCGAGTACGCGGTCATGAAGTGTCGGTACGCCCACAGCTTGCGGGTGTACTCGGCCAGGGGTGGGCGTTCCCCCGCGATCCGGAGCCCGTGCCGCTGCGCGAGCTGCGCCTGGGTCACTCCGGAGTTGGGGTCGGCCACCGCGGTGTTGGCCATGGTCAGGCGCTCCGATCTTCCGTGCCGATGGGGAGCAAGTGATGTGTCGCGGCGATGAAATCTAGCGTGGCCAGTGCGGGGAGAGCCGCCTCGCTGCTGCGTGGAAGGTAGTCCAAAACACGTCGGGACGCAACCGTATCGTCGTTGCGCTACATTGTCCCACGTGACGACCGAGAAGAGGCGTGCGCCGGCCGGTGCGGCGGTGCTGCGCGGCGAGATCACCACGGCCATCCGCGCTGCCGTCATGCAGGAGTTGGCCGAGGTCGGCTACGGCCGCCTCTCCATCGAGGCGGTGGCCCGGCGGGCCGGGGTGAGCAAGACGGCCATCTATCGCCGGTGGCGTTCCAAGCTCGACCTGGTGCTGGACATGGTCTCCGCCGTGGCCGGGCGCAACCTGCCGCTGCTCGACACCGGCAGCCTCCTCGGCGACCTGGAGATCCTGCTGCACGTGATGGCTCGTGCGCTGCGTCACCGGCTGGCCTCACAGATCATCCCGGACCTGCTCGCCGAGGCCGCCCGCAACCCGCAGATCGCCGAGAAGCTCCAGCAGGCACTCGACGACTACCAGCAGGCGGTCGGCCGGATCCTGATCGGCCGGGCCGTCGAGCGCGGGGAGCTCCCCACCGACACCGACCCGCGGGCGGCGGTCGACCTGATCGTCGGGCCGATCTACTGGCGGCTGGCCATCGCCCGGGCGCCGCTGCGGACGGAGGAGGTGCCGCGAATGGCGACCGCGATCGTCGCGGCGCTCCGGGTAGCATGCGTGGGGCCCGTCCGCGACGAGGTGGAGATTTGACCCCCGCTGCGCGTCGTTCGCGACCCGACTCGTCGATCATGAACAACAGGACACAACTGGTCGGACAAATTACCGCGACCAGCTAGTTTTCCACCGAACCCGCTACCATCCCCCCGGAACCCCCAATGAGCATTTTGTCGACAGGAGGAAGCCCCATGGCTGGGCCGCACCCAGAGTTCATCCCCCCAGCACGACCGATCATCGGTGAGGCCGAGATCGAGGCGGCTGTCCGGGTGCTGCGGAGCGGCCGGGTCGTGCAGGGCCCGGAAGTCGCGGCGTTCGAGGAGGAGTTCGGCGAGCTCGTCGCCGGCCGGCACTGCGTGGCCGTGAACTCCGGCACGTCCGCTCTGCAGCTCACCCTGATGGCGCTCGGCTTCGGCCCCGGCGACGAGGTCATCGTGCCCTCGTTCTCCTTCGCCGCCAGCGCCAACGCCGTCCGGCTGGTCGGCGCCGAGCCGGTCTTCGTGGACATCGAGCCGGGCAGCTTCTGCGTGGACCCGGAGGCCGTGGCCGCCGCGGTCACCCCGCGGACCGTGGCCATCATGCCGGTGCACCTGTACGGCCACCCGGCCGCGATGGACCGGATCATGGCCATCGCCGAGCAGCACGGCCTCGCCGTCGTCGAGGACGCCGCCCAGGCCCACGGCGCGAGCCTCCACGGCACCCCGGTCGGCGCCTTCGGCACCGCCGGCTGCTTCAGCTTCTACCCGACGAAGAACATGCACGCCCTCGAGGGCGGCATGGTCACCACCGCCGACGCGGAGCTGGCCCGCACCCTGCGGCTGCTGCGCAACCAGGGCATGGAGCAGCGGTACGCCAACGAGATCGTCGGCGCCAACATGCGGATGACCGACGTGGCCGCCGCGATCGGCCGGGTGCAGCTCGGTCAGCTCGGCGAGTGGACCGAGCAGCGCCGGGCCAACGCCAAGTACCTCGACTCCAACATCACCGGCATGGTCACCCCGCCGGTGGCGGACGCGGCCAAGCACGTCTACCACCAGTACACGGTGCGGGTGAAGGGCGACCGGGACGCCGCCCAGGCCCGCCTGACCGAGCTGGGCATCGGCAACGCCGTCTACTACCCGACGCCGATCCACCGGCTCAAGCCGTACCTCACCGAGGACGGCAAGCCCGGCCCGTGGGAGCTGCCGGAGACCGAGCGGGCCGCCGCCGAGGTGCTCTCGCTGCCGGTCCACCCGTCGCTGACCCAGGCCGACCTGGAGCGGATCGCCGAGGCCGCCAACCTCGCCGGGGGTGCCCGATGAGCGGCGGACGCAAGCTGCGCGCCGGCCTGATCGGCCTCGGCGCGATGGGCCGCAACCACGCCCGCGTGCTGTCCAACCTGGACGGCGTCGAGCTGGTCGGCATCGTCGACCCGGCCGGCGACGTCACCGGCACGCTGCGCGCCCCGGTGGTGCCGCAGCTCGGTGACCTGCTGGCCATGGGCATCGACTACGCGGTGGTCGCCTGCCCGACCGCGCTGCACGAGCCGGTCGGCCTGGAGCTGGCGGCCAACGGGGTCAGCGCGCTGATCGAGAAGCCGCTGGCCCAGTCGGTCGAGGCGGCGACCCGGCTCGTCGAGGCGTTCGAGGCCGCCGGCCTGGTCGCCGGGGTCGGGCACATCGAGCGCTACAACCCGTCCCTGCAGAACCTGCGCAGCCGGCTCGAGGCCGGCGAACTGGGCGAGGTCTACCAGGTCGTCACCCGGCGGCAGGGGCCGTTCCCGCACCGGATCGCCGACGTCGGCGTGGTGATGGACCTGGCCACCCACGACATCGACCTCACCGCCTGGGTGACCGGCCAGGAGTACGCCTCGGTGTCGGCCCGCACGGTCTCCCGCAGCGGCCGGCTGCATGAGGACATGGTGGCCGTGGTCGGCCAGCTCGCCGACGGCACGATGGTGAACCACCTGGTCAACTGGCTCAGCCCGCTCAAGGAGCGGTCCACCGTGATCACCGGTGACCGGGGCTGCTTCGTGGCCGACACGCTCACCGCCGACCTGACCTTCTACGCCAACGGCGCCATCGACACCGAGTGGGAGGCGCTGCGCGCGTTCCGCGGGGTGGCCGAGGGCGACATGGTGCGCTACGCGATCCCGAAGCGGGAGCCGCTGCTCGTCGAGCACGAGCGGTTCCGCGACGCGGTCGAGGGCAAGCAGAGCGACATCGTCACCCTGCGGCAGGGTCTGCGCACGGTGCAGGTGGCCGCCGGCCTCCTGGAGTCCGCCTCCGACGGCAAGGTCGTCTCCGTGGCGTCGAGCCAGAGCGACGAACCGGCCGTCGCCCGCTAGCCGCAGCGCATTCCAGGGGGAGGGATACACGATGGCTTCCAACAGCACGACCGGGTCACGCGGCCGGGTCGTCATGCTCGTCGACAACGGGGTGCACGGCGACTCCCGGGTCCAGAAGGCCGCCCGGTCGGCCGCGGACGCCGGCTGGGAGGTCTTCCTCCTCGGCATCCGCAACGCCCGTTCCGACACGGACACCTGGCAGATCGGCGGGGCGGAGGTCCGGCTGCTGCGGGTGCCCAAGCCGCTGCACCGGCTCCCCCGGGACAGCAGCCGTTCGCTGCGCCGGCCGCTGGCGTACCCGCCGGGGACGAAGGCCGCGTACCGGATCCAGGAGATCAAGGCCTGGCAGGCCGAACTGTACGAGCGCCGGATCCGGGCGCAGGTCCTCGGCGGCCGGCTGCCGGCCGTCGTCGGCCGGACGGCGCAGCTGCCGTCCCGCGCCGCGGCGGTGGTGCTGGCCCGGTGGGTGAAGTTCCGGGCCGGTGAGACCCATCGGCTGCGCGAGCGTCAGGTCGACCCGGACTCGCTGCTCACCAAGCTGCCGATCAGGAGCTGGCAGGCGCTGCTGGGCAACCGCAGCTGGCGCCGGCTGGACCCCGGCCTGTGGGACTTCGAGCTGGCCTTCCGCACCGCGATCGACGAGCTCGAGCCGGACATCATCCACGCCAACGACTTCCGGATGCTCGGCGTCGGGGCGCGGGCGATGCTGCGGGCCCGGGCCGCCGGACGCGACACCAAGCTGGTCTGGGACGCCCACGAGTTCGTCGGCGGCATCACCGGTCGGGCCGACAACCCCCGCTGGCTGCCGGCCCAGATCGCCTACACCGCCGAGTACGCCGCCTACCCGGACGCGGTGGTGACGGTCTCCGACACGCTCGCCGAGCTGCTCCAGGAGACGCACGCCCTGCCGGAACGGCCGGCGGTGGTGCTCAACGCGCCGATGGCGCCGCCGGCCGACGCCGACGGCGACACGCCCGACCTGCGGGCGCTCTGCGGGGTGGACGAGCGGACGCCGGTGCTGGTCTACGCCGGTGCCGTGAACCCGAGCCGGGGCGTCCAGCTCATGGTGGAGGCGCTACCGGAGCTGCCCGAGGTGCACGTCGCCTTCGTGACGATGAACCCGAACGGGGACAACCGGTTCTCGGAGACGCTGCTGGAACGGGCCGTGGAGCTGGGCGTCGGCGACCGGGTGCACCTGCTGCCGTACGTCAAGCACTGGCAGGTCGTCCCGTTCCTGTCCGCGGCGGACGCGGGCGTCATCCCGATCCACCACAAGCCCAACCACGAGCTGGCGCTGATCACGAAGTTCCTGGAGTACTCGCACGCGCGACTGCCCATCGTGGTCAGTGACGTGAAGACCATGGCCCAGACCGCCCGGGACACCGGGCAGGGCGAGGTCTTCCGGGCCGAGGACCTGACCGACTACGTCCGGGCCGTCCGCTCCGTGCTCGCCGACCCGGCACGCTACCGGGCCGCGTACGACAAGCCCGGCCTGCTGGAGGGCTGGACCTGGGAGGCCCAGGCGCGGGTCCTCGACCAGGTCTACAGCGGCCTGCTGGGCATCCCCGCCGCGGCCGCCGGCGGCGCCGTGCCGGCGACCCGGGTCCCGGGGGACCAGCGGGAGCTGGCGGGTACCACCCGCTGACGCGAGGACCGGCCGGCTCCGCCCCAGGGCGGAGCCGGCCGGTCCATTTTCCCCGGTGGGCCGCCGTGCCGCACCGGGCGCCGCCGAGCCCCCACGAGAAGACGACCGGGGCCGTCCCGCGATGGCGGGACGGCCCCGGTGTTGTTCGTGCCGATGGTCAGCCGGCGGTGGCCGGTGGCTCCAGCAGCAGGCGGTCGAAGTCCTTCTGGGTGACCGACCAGTCCCACGTGCTCAGCACGTGGGAGGCCGCGGCCTGACCGGCCTCGCGCCAGCCGTCCTCCGACGCGGTGACGGCGAGGGTCCGCTCCGCGGCCTCCTCCGGCGTGCCCACCACCCAGTCGCTCGGGAAGAGGCTGCGCGCGCTGTGCTGCCGGCCCGCGAAGAACGGCCAGTCCCGGACCACCGGCACGGCGCCGCTGGCGGCGCCCTCGACCAGTCCGCAGTGGAAGCTCTCCCGCACCGAGGTGCTCAGGATGACGCCCACGTCGGTCAGCGCGCCCGGCACGTCCTCGGTCCGGCCGGTCCGGATCACCGCGCCGGAGGACTCCAGCTCGGCCAGCTCCCGGTCCAGCTCCGCGACGTACGCCCGCACCGCCGGGCTGAGCGAGGCGCGCAGGTCGTCGCCGATCAGCTTGAGCCGGTACCGCTCGTCCCGCTTGCGCAGCTCGCGCAGCACCGCCAGGGCCCAGCGCGGGTCCTTGGCCAGCGAGCTGAGCCCGATCAGCCCGAGCGTGAACCGCGCGTCGTCCGTCTTCGGCCCCGCGTACCGGTGCAGCTCCATCGCGTTGCTGACCACGTGCGTGCGCGGCCCCTGCGGGGCGCGCAGCCGCGGCACGGCCGCCAGCGTCAGGTCACGCAGGTGCTCCGAGACGAAGACCAGGTCGTCGACCCGGGACCAGTCGGCCAGGTGCGGCCACCAGCTGAAGGCCTCGAAGCTGTGCAGGCGCACGATCACCCGGGTGGTGCCGGGGTCGATCATGGTGAGCATCGCGGCGGGCAGGTTGCACCAGTCCACGAAGACCGTGTCCGCCCAGGCGAGGTGCTCACCCCAGGCCTCCGCCACCTCCTCCGCCCGCTTGGAGGTGCCCGCGAGCATGTGGTGGACCAGGTTCGTCCGGCCGTTGCTGAGCACCGGGCGGATCGACTCCTCGACCAGGTTCAGCCGGCGCACCTGCACGTCGGGCATCGCCTCGTACCGCTCGAGGATCGGGGCGAGGAAGTTGTCGTTCAGCCCGGTGAAGAAGAGCATCCGGTGCGGCCGGTCCGCCGGCGGGAACTGGGCCGGCGCCCGCCTGCCCCGCGGCGTGGCCATCGCCTGCCCCACCTTGCTCCCGTGCAGCGGCGCGAGGAAGCCCTCCGGGTCCTCGGCCAGCGGCGAGGTGACGCCGTCGAAGTGCGCGATCCGGTGGAACATCAGGTCGAAGGCGCGCAGCACGTGCGGCGCTGCCTTGCCCGGGTTCCGCTTCTTGAGGAAGCCGTCGGCGACGGCGAGCTGACCCTTGGCCACGGTCATCAGGTGCGCGGGCACCTTGCCCTGGTTCAGCTCCGCCTCGACGATCGGGCCGAGGAGGTGCCCCTTGGTGGTGCTGCTCTTCAGCCGGCCCTGCGCCGCCAACGCCAGCTGGTTCGCGCTGGCCTTGTGCCCGGCCCGGTGCATGCTGGTGTTGACCCGCCGGGCGATCTTGCCCCGGTACCGCTCGGGGACGCCGGGCGCGGCCACCGCCCGCTGCCAGAACCAGCGGACCGCGCCGAGGCGCATGGCCTTCTGCCCGGTGGCCGCCTCCAGCACCACCTTGGCCAGGTCGATGGTCTGGCTGCGGGTGCTGTTCACCACCAGCAGGGGCGAGGGGCCGAGGGTGGTGAGCCGGGGACGCCGGTACCGGGCCGGATCGGCCGACCGCTTCTCCACGGCGCGCAGCGCGGGGGCGATGCCGAAGACGGCGTCGGCCCGGCGGTAGCGGTGGGCCAGCTGCCAGACGGTGTGCAGCGCCTGCTGGTCCAGGGCGACCAGGACGTCGGCCCGCTTGGCGTGGCGCCGGACCCACGGGTCGCGCAGGGCGCGCAGCCACGGGCGGCGGGCCGGGCTGGCCCGCTTGACCATCCGGCCGAAGCGGGGGCCGAGCTCCTTGGCCGTGGGCAGCAGGTGCAGCTCGGCGAGGTCGGCCGCGGCCGGGATCTTGTCCGGGTCGAAGGTGCAGGCGACGCGCACCGTGACCCCGAGGGACCGGAACTGCTCGAGCGCGTCGGTCAGGACCGCCACCCGGCCGGGGACGGCTCCTAGGACCATCAGGACCTCGATCATGACCTACCTTCTCTGGCCAGTACGCGAGCAGCGCCGGCGGGGGAAACGGGCGGGGTGCCGGTCCGTCCGCCGGTGCCGTGCACCAGCTCGGTGACCTCCTGAACGGCCGGGATGAGCTGCGCCTCCCGGGCGTACTGCTTCGCCTCGGCCCGCGCCTTCTCCCGGTCGGCCTCGGTGGCGTTGAGGGCGAACGTGGCGGCCCGGCGGAACGCGCCGGCCAGCTCGGCCGGGTCCAGGCCGACCGCCCCGGTCCAGAGCGGGTACGTCGACAGCACCGTCGAGGCGTCGTGGTCCGCCTCGTGCGCGGAGACGACCGGCAGGCCGGTTGCCATGTACTCGTAGACCTTCCCGGAGGTCATGTACCGGCCGCCGGTCACCATCAGCACGACCGCGTCCCAGCGGGCGTACAGGTCGATGACCTCGGCCTTGGGCACGGAACCGCCGACCACCACGCCGTCCGCGGCGGCGGCCTTCAGCAACTCGGCGTGCGCGTTGTCACCCCGCGCCCAGGCGGCGCCGATGTGGCCGCGCACCTCGAAGCGCGCGTCCTTCAGCGCCGGGTCCTCGGCGCGGGCGGTCCGCCAGCCCTGCAGGACCGCGTCGAGCAGCGGCACCGGCAGGTTCAGCGCGCCCAGGTAGCCGAAGGTCAGCGGGCGGTCGGGGGCCACCGGCCGGGCCTGGGCCGGGATGCTGGACGCGTCGTAGCCGTTGCGCACGACCCGCATCTTGTGCGCGAGCTCCGGGTACCGCTCCCGGTACCAGCGGGAGATCGGCTCGTTGACGTTCCAGATGGCGATCGCGTTGGTGAGCAGCTTGATCTCCCACTGCCCGGAGACCGACTCCTTCGGGAACGCCTCGCCGTTGTTGATCACGTCGACGGACCAGCCGTCGCGGAAGTCGACCACGTACGGGACCTGGTGCGTCTCCCAGAGCTTCCAGGTCGCCGCGAGGTTCACGTACGGGGCGCAGGTCGTCACCAGCAGGTCGGCCGGCTTGTCCCGGTGGATCTGCACCAGGGCCTTCTCCAGCGCCGGCCGCCACCCGCCGAAGACCGGCTCGGGGAAGACCTTGAGGTTCCGCTTGCGCAACTGGGCCAGGTAGTCCTTGTGGGCCAGGGCGCGGGTCTCGCTGAACGCCCGGATGTCGGTCTCCAGGTCGTCGCGGACCAGCGGCAGCTTGACCACCCGGACCCGGGAGTCCACCCCGGCGGCGAGGGTGTGGTCCAGGCCGTACTCCCGCTCCCACGCCTCGTCGATGATGGTGACGGCGGTCACGTCCCAGCCGGCCGCGGCGAACTGGTTGGCCGTCTCGCGCATCCGGTAGGCGCAGCTCTTGGCCGCGGGGGGAAAGCCGATCGCCAGGTAGATCATGTGCGGTCGGGACCCGGACCGTCGCGCCCGGGGGAGCTTCAACGAGTCCCAGAGATTTCGCCCGTTGTTCATCGATTCCGATCCTGGGGAGGTGGGGAGATGCGGCGTCGTGACCCGGACGGCCGGCCCTCGCCACCCGGTCGGGAGGCGACGACCGTCGGGCGTCCACCGAGCGGGACCATGCCGGGAGGGACCTTTCCATCAGCGGTACGCCGTACCTTGTGGTCGGCCGGAGGCGGTGTCTGCTCCGCCGATGGTCGCGAAACGACCCTCGGACAGAGCGCGGAGACTACAATAGCGCCGTCGCGGGCGCCGGACGTGCCGCCGCCGGGCGGGCCCCGGCCCCACGGCCGCCGACCGGCGTCCGGTCCCTCTCCCGCTGACCGGTCAGGGCGAATACCGCCAGATCAGCAGCAGGTACCCGCCGAAGTAGGCCGAGAAGGCCGTCACCGGCACCAGCACCGTGACCGCCCGGGCCCAGCCGGCCCGGGCCAGGCCCACGGCCGCCGGGAGCAGCAGTGGGAACGCCGGCAGCAGGAAGCGCGCCTTGGAGTGGTAGTAGCCGGCCGCGCCGAGCGTGGTGACCAGCAGCAGCCCGCTGTACAGCAGCAACTGCCAGGGTTGCCGGTCGAGCAGGCTCAGCACGAAGAACATGATCGCCAGCAACGCCACCACGGTGACCACGAGCATCGGCAGCACGGCCACCTCTGACAGGACCAGCTGGCCCCACCGCACCGTGTAGACGCCGAAGTCGAAGGTGGTGCCCCAGCCGGCGGACTGGATGTGGAACCAGCCGTCCGGCCGCCCGGTCCGGACACCCACCCAGGCCAGGTACGCGAGCCAGCCCGCGGGGGCGAGCAGCAGGGCGGCCCATGGCCGCCAGCCGTCCCGGCGCCGGACGATCGCCAGCAGCGCGGCCAGCCCCACCACCGCGATCAGCGACGAGGCGGTCGGCCGGGTCAGGCCGGCGAACAGGCAGACCACCCCGGCGGTGAGCCAGCGGCGGCGCAGCAGCGCGTACAGCGTCCAAGCGGCCAGGGCGGTGAACAGGCTCTCGCTGTAGCCCATCGACTCCACCACGCCGTGCGGCACCGCGGCCCAGAGCGCGGCGAGCAGCACGCCGGTACGCCGGTCGTGCAGGTACGCGCCGATCGCGAACAGCCCCCAGGCGGCCGCCAGGCCGGCCAGCCACGCCACGATCAGCGCCGCCTCGCGCGGGCTGAGCGGGGAGATCCGGTCCAGGCCCGCGGTGAGACCGGGGTAGAGCGGGAAGAACGCCATGTTGCTCTGCGTCTTCTCGTACCCGTCGTACCCGTGCTGGGCGATCGCGAGGTACCAGTTCCCGTCCGCCCGGGTCAGCCCCTTGCCGGGGGAGGCGCCCACGTTGCGGGCCCAGAGGTAGACCGTCAGCAGCCCCACCAGGCGGATCGCGGCGTAGACCGCGAGCGCGGGCAGCGCGTACCGAGCGGCGTCCCGCAGCCGCCGGCCGAGGGTGGCCCGGCCCGGGGCGGGGCTCGCCGGCTCCGCGGCCGGCGTCGGCCGGCCTGGTTCCTCGGTCGTCATCACGTCCATCTTGCGATCCCGTCCGCGCTGAGCTGGGGTGATCCGAAGGCACCCGGTCCGCCGGGAGGTTCGACGCCGGCCCGTCCCGCGAACTCCCGACGTCACCGGTCGTTGAACAGCATGGAGGGTAGCAACCGGCGCGTGAGGGCGCGGACCACCGACGGCGGCGGACCTTTCCGGCCGATGCGTTGTCGTAGACTCGCTCGGGTCCGCGGGCGCGGTGCTGGCTGACACGGAGACGGGCAGGAATGGGATCTGACGGCACTACCGCAGCGGCGGGCACCCGGGGACGGGTCGTCATGCTGGTGGACAACGGGGTCGACGGTGACTCCCGGGTGCAAAAGGCGGCGCGCTCGGCGGCGGAAGCCGGCTGGGAGGTCGTCCTCCTCGGCCGGGCGCCGGTCGGGCAGCCGCGGACCTGGCAGCTCGGCGGCGCCCAGGTCCGGCTGGTCCCCATGCCCGAGCCGCTGGCCAAGCGGCGGCACGAGTTCCGCCGCGCCTGGCTGCGCCGGCCGCTGGCCTACCCGCCCAGCGGCATCGCCGCCCACCGCATCCAGGCGGTCAAGGCCTGGCGCGCCGACCTGGGGGTCCGGCGGGCCGCGCTGACCGCCGCCGCCCGGGAGGCCGGCTCCGGCACGCCCTCCGGGCTGTCCTGGCACGCGCTGCGCGCCGAGGAGAAGCTCGCCGGCCTGGCCCGCCGCTGGGTCTCGTTCCGCAACCGCCAGCTCACCCAGGCCCGCCGGGGCCGCAAGCTCGACGGGCCGTGGGACCGGGCGTACACGCTGTTCTGGCAGAAGCTGCGCGGCGACGGCGCCTGGCGCCGGCTGGAGCCGGGCCTGTGGGACTACGAGCTGGCCTACGGCCCGGTGGTCGACGAGCTGGCCCCGGACCTGATCCACGCCAACGACTTCCGGATGATCGGGGTGGGCGCCCGCGCCAAGATCCGGGCCGCCGCCAAGGGCCGGCGGATCGCCCTGGTCTGGGACGCCCACGAGTACCTCCCCGGCGTGCAGCCATGGCGGGACAACGCCCGCTGGCTGCCGGGGAACGTCGCCCACGAGCGGGAGTACGTCCCGTACGCCGACGCCACCATGACCGTCTCCGGCGGCCTGGCCGACCTGCTGCAGGGCGAGCACGGCCTGACGGAGCGTCCGGCGGTGGTGTTGAACGCCCCCGCGGTGGACGAGCTGCCCGCTGACCCGACCGCCCCGGTGCCGGACATCCGTGCGTTGTGCGGCATCGGTCCGCAGACCCCGCTGCTGGTCTACAGCGGGGTGGCCGCCGCGAAGCGGGGCCTCGGCGTGATGGTCGAGGCGCTGCCGGAGCTGCCCGACGCGCACGTCGCCCTGGTGGTGAACAAGCCCGCGTCGGCGTACGTCAAGGGCCTGCTCACCCGGGCCGGGGAGCTGGGCGTCGCCGGCCGGGTGCACGTCCTGCCGTACGTGCCGCACCACCAGGTGGTGCCGTTCCTCTCCGGCGCGCAGGTCGGGGTCATCCCGATCCAGCACTGGCCGAATCACGAGATCGCGCTGATCACCAAGTTCTTCGAGTATTCACACGCCCGCCTCCCGCTGGTCGTCTCCGACGTGCGGACCATGGCCGAGACTGTCCGGGAGACCGGGCAGGGTGAGGTGTTCCGGGCCGAGGACGTGGCGGACTTCGTCCGCGCGGTCCGGGCGGTCCTGGCCGACCCGACCCGCTACCGGGCCGCGTACGAGCGGCCGGGGCTGCTGGCGCAGTGGACGTGGGAGGCGCAGGCGGAGGTGCTGGACGGGGTGTACTCCCGGCTGCTGCCCGACCGGCCGCGCCCGACGCCGGGCACCGCCCCGGCCTCCGGTGCCGCCCCGACCTCGGTGGGGGTGGGCGCGTGAGCCAGCCGGACGTGACGGTGGTCGTCGCCGTCTACGACACCATGCCGTACCTCACCACCTGCCTCAACTCCCTCGTCGAGCAGACCATCGGCCTGGACCGGCTGGAGGTGGTCGCGGTCGACGACGGGTCCACCGACGGCAGCGGGGCGGAGCTGGACCGGTTCGCCGAGCGCTACCCGGGCACCGTCACCGTGCTCCACCAGCCCAATTCGGGCGGCCCGGCGGTGCCGAGCAACCGTGCCCTGGACCACGCGCGCGGGCGGTACGTCTTCTTCATCGGCTCGGACGACCACCTCGGCCCGGAGGCGCTGGAGCGCCTGGTCGACGCGGCCGACCGCTGGGGCTCCGACGTGGTGCTCGGCCGGATGGTCGGCACCAACAAGCGCTACGTCCACCAGGCGATCTACGCCAGCACCCAGGAGCAGGTGGACCTGTTCGACAGCCCGCTGCCCTGGTCGCTGTCGAACACCAAGCTGTTCCGTCGGGACCTGATCGAACGGCACGGCCTGCGGTTCCGCGAGGACATGCCGATGGGCAGCGACCAGCCCTTCACCCTCGAGGCCTGCTTCCGGGCCGTCAAGATCTCCGTCCTCGCCGACTACGAGTTCTACTACGCGGTCAAACGGGACAACGCGCAGAACATCACCTACGCCAGCCGGTTCGAGGAGCGGCTGCGCTGCGCCGAGGAGCTGGTCGGCTTCGTCGCCGGGCTGATCGAGCCGGGCCGCCGCCGCGACGCGATCCTGCTGCGCCACTTCACCTGGGAGGTGGCGAAGCTGCTGCGGCCCGAGTTCCTCGACCTCGGCCCGGACGTCCAGCAGCAGGTCCACGACCGGATCCGCAAGCTCGCCGAGGCGTACCTCACCGACGGGATCGTCGCGGCGATGGCGCCCGACGTCCGGCTGCGGATGGTCGTGGCCCGCGACGCCGACCTGGACCGGCTGCGCGAGCTGATCCGCCAGCAGGCGGACCCGGTGCTGCCGGAGGTGACCATCGCCGGCGACCGCTGGTACGCCCACTACGTCGGCTTCCGGGACCCGAGGCTGGGCTATCCGGACGACTGGTACGACGCCACCGCCCAGGCCGCCAAGCTGATGGCGAAGCTGACCGCGACCGAGCTGGCCTGGGGGCGGGACGCCACCGGCGGTCCCGCCCTGGTGATCACCGCGCAGAGCCGCTGGGCGCAGCTGGCGGAGCTCGCCGCGGACGCGGTCCGGGTCAGTGTGGGCGAGTTGGCGGGTGTCACTTCGGTCGCCCCGGGCGGCCCCGGTACCGTCGTACGGACGGACTTCGCGGTGGACCAGCTGCTCGCGGTCGTCACGCCGAACGGGGAACGTCGGGTGGTACAGGCCGAGGTGACCGCGTTGGGCGGGATCGCGTCCGCACCGCTGCGGGCGGACCGCCGCCTCGCGGCGCCGCGCCGGGTGGCCCGCCACGGTGTCCGGCTCCACCTCGTCACGCCCACCACGAACCACAAGGGCCAGGTGATCGTCGCGATCACGCCGGTGACCCCCCGTCGGTTCATTGCCCGTCTCCGCCGAATCTGGCCCTCAGGAGGAAAGTAGTTCCATGAAGATCTGCGTCGTCGCGCTGGGAAAGATCGGTCTGCCGCTCGCCGTGCAGTTCGCCTCGAAGGGGCACCGGGTGATCGGTGCCGACGTCTCCGAGCGGGTCGTGCGGCTGGTCAACGACGGGGCGGTGCCGTTCCCGGGTGAGACCGACCTGGACGTCAAGCTGAAGGAGGCGGTGGCCGCCGGGCTCCTGTCGGCCACCACCGACACCGCCGCCGCGGTCGCCGAGTCGGAGGCGGTCGTCGTGGTCGTCCCGCTCTTCGTGGACGTTGACGGGGTGCCGGACTTCGGCTGGATGGACGACGCCACCCGGGCCATCGCCGCCGGCCTCAAGCCGGGCACGCTGGTCAGCTACGAGACCACGCTGCCGGTCGGCACCACCCGCGAGCGCTGGGCCCCGATGCTCCAGGAGGGTTCCGGCCTCACCGCAGGCAAGGACTTCCATCTGGTCTTCAGCCCCGAGCGCGTGCTCACCGGCCGGGTCTTCGCCGACCTGCGCCGCTACCCGAAGCTGGTCGGGGGCATCGACGAGGCGTCGGCCGAGCACGGCGTGCGCTTCTACGAGGCGGTGCTGGACTTCGACGAGCGGGCCGACCTGAACCGCCCGAACGGTGTCTGGGACCTGGGCTCCGCGGAGGCGTCCGAGCTGGCCAAGCTCGCGGAGACCACCTACCGGGACGTCAACATCGGCCTGGCGAACCAGTTCGCCCGGTTCGCCGACACCGTGGGCGTCGACGTGACCAAGGTGATCGAGGCCTGCAACACCCAGCCGTACAGCCACATCCACTCGCCGGGCATCGCGGTCGGCGGGCACTGCATCCCGATCTACCCGCGGATGTACCTGTGGAACGACCCGGCCGCCACCGTCGTGCGCTCGGCCCGCGAGGCCAACGCCGCCATGCCGGAGTACGCCGTCGACCTGCTCGCCGCCGCGTACGGCGACCTGACCGACGTCGGGGTGCTGGTGCTCGGCGCCGCGTACCGGGGTGGCGTCAAGGAGACCGCCTTCTCCGGCGTCTTCCCGACCGTCGAGGCGCTGCGCGCCCGGGGCGCCAAGCCGTACGTCTCCGACCCGATGTACACCAACGAGGAGCTGGTCGCGCACGGCCTGCCGGGCTACGACGGCGAGCCGATCGGGGCGGCCGTGATCCAGGCCGACCACGCCGAGTACCGCACCCTCGCCCCGGCCGACCTGCCGGGCGTGACGGTGCTGGTCGACGGCCGCCGGGTCACCGACCCGGCCCGCTGGACCGGCGTCCGCCGGGTGGTCATCGGCGGCTGACCCGTTCGCCCGCCAGTGGGCCCCGGCCGTCGCGGCCGGGGCCCACTGCGTTTGCGCCGCCCGGCGGACACCGGTGGTGAGGGGTCGTCGGCCGTTCACCCGGGCAATACTTGGGTTACCTGGCCCGTTCAAGGCCGCAGCCGCCCGGTATCGGATCTCATCGACGCCGGTGGGCAGACAGGGAGCGTTCCTTGTTCAGCAGAGTACGGAGCCAGCAGGGCATCGCCACGGTCGGCGCGGTGCTGCTGGCGTACGGGATCATGGTCCTGGCCGGCGTCTTCGGCTGGGTGGTCCCGTTCGCGGTTGCCGGGCTGGTCGCCATCGCCGGTGAGTTCGCCCTCGCCACCCGGTTCGCCGCGACCGGCGAGCTGCTGGAGAAGGGCGGGCTCGGGCTGGTCTGGCGGCAGCTCACCCGGGACCTGTCGGTCGTCCTGTTGACCGTCAGCGCGGTCCGCCCCGGCGTGGGCGGCACCGTCGTCGTCATCCTGCTGCCCGCCGCGCTCTGGGCCGTCGCGGTCGGCACCGGCGCCCTCGCGGTGCTGGGCGAGCGGCGGGCGAGCGCCCCCGCCCTGACCCGCAACATCGACCTCGGCGGGTCGCGCCGGGTGCCGACCCCGCCGGCCTGGGCGCGCCGGATCGAGGGGGACCGGCTGCCGCTGCTCAACATGCTGCTCGTGCCGGCGGCCGTGGTGGCCGCGCTGACCGACCGGGTGACGCCGGTGGTGGTGACCGGCCTGGTCACCCTCGCCGTGGGGGCCGTGACGGCGGCGGTGCTGGCGCTGAGCTGGCTGCGCGGGCGGGGCCGGACGCCGGGGGTACTGCCGGCGCTGCACGCCTGGCTGGCCGGGGAGCGGCCCGAGGTGGCGCTCTACTTCGCCGGCCCGGCGAAGGACGTCTACCAGGCCAACATGTGGCTCGCCCCGATCGAGGCGGCCGGGCACCGCGCGGTCGTGCTGCTGCGCAACGAGGACGCGTTCCGCGAGCTGGCCGACACCCGGCTGCCGGTGGTCTGCGTACCGGCCGGCGTCGACTTCATGAACCTCGACCTGAGCAGCGTCCGGGTCGCCCTGTACGCGGCGAACGTCGGCGCCAACATCCACCTGCTCCGCGAGCCGGGCGTGAAGCACGTCTTCGTCGGCCACGGCGACAGCGACAAGCAGGCCAGCGTCAACCCCTACAGCAAGGTGTACGACGAGGTCTGGGTGGCCGGTCCGGCCGGCCGGGAGCGGTATGCTCGGGCCGGCGTGGGCGTGCTGGACCGCGACATCGTGGAGATCGGCCGCCCGCAGCTCGCCGGGGTGCACACCTTCGGCTCGGCGGCCACCGACCGCCCGTTCACCGTGCTCTACGCTCCCACCTGGGAGGGCTGGCTCGACGACGACCCGTACCACACCTCGCTGGTGCTGATGGGGGAGCGGATCGTGACCGGGCTGCTCGCCACCGGCGGGGTCCGGGTGGTCTACAAGCCGCACCCGCTGACCGGCACCCGGTCGAAGCAGGCCCGGGCGGCGCACGAGCGGATCGTCGCCCGGATCCGCGCCGCCGGCGGGGACACCGACGCCACCTCGCTCGACGGCACCGCCCACCTGGTGGTCACCGCCCGTACGCCGGCCCTGTTCGACTGCTTCAACGTCACCGACCTGCTGATCAGCGACGTCTCCAGCGTGGTCTCCGACTTCGTGCAGAGCGAGCGGCCGTACGTGGTGGCCAACCCGGCGGGCCTGCCCGAGGACGAGTTCCGGCGGACGTACCCGACCGCCCGGGCGGCGTACCTGCTCTCCCCGGACTGCGGTGAGCTGGCGAAGGTGATCACCGTCACCCGGGCTGGGGACGACCCGATGACCGAGGCGCGGCGGGAACTGAAGGAGTACCTGCTCGGACCCGCCGGGGTGAACCCGATGGACCGGTTCCGGGCGGAGATCGATCGCCTCTGCGACTGACCGCCGCGCCGACGAAAGGGGGGCGACGGCCGACGGCCGTCGCCCCCGCTGCGTGCGTCAGCCCCGCTGCGGCGGGTTGTCTACGTCCCGGGAGATGACCTCGCCCCGCTCGTCGACCCAGCCCTTCGGCCGCGCCGGGTTGCCGGCGACCAGCTGGTACGGCTGGACGTCCTTCGTCACCACCGAACCGGCGGCGATCATCGCGAACTCGCCGACCTCGATCCCGCAGACCAGGGTGGCGTTGGCGCCGATCGAGGCGCCCCGGCGGACCAGCGTCGGGGTGATCTTCCAGTCCGGGTTCTGGGCGCGCGGGCGGAAGTCGTTGGTGAAGACCGCGCACGGGCCCACGAAGACCTCGTCCTCGATGGTCACGCCCTGGTAGACGGAGACGTTGTTCTGGATCTTCACCAGGTCGCCGACCGTGACGCCGGCGTCGACGTACACGTTGCGCCCGATGACGCAGCCGGCGCCGACCTGCGCGGTCGAGCGGATGTGGGCCAGGTGCCAGACCTTGGTGCCGTCGCCGAGCTGGGCGCCCTCCTCCACGTCGGCCGTCGGGTGGACGAAGACAGGGGACCGGTCGTTGGTGTCAGTCATCCTTCAACTCGCATCGTCGCAGGGCGCGTCGTCGCGCCGTCGGTGCCGCGTGGTTGCCGCGCCGGTTGACCGTCGCGGCCGCGCGGGCCAGGACCGCCCGGCCGCCCCGGACTCTGGCTGCCGAGGCCGGGGCGCGGGCTCGGCGTAGCATAACGAGGCCGTCAGCCGAGCAGCGCCGCCACCGCGTCGGCGGCGGGTGTGTCCGCCGGCAACGCCTCCGCCGCGAGCACCGCGTCGACCGGCAGCACGCCGTAGAGGTGCGGGAAGAGCGCCCCGCCCCGGGACGGCTCCCAGCGCAGCGCCCCGCCCAGCCGGTCCGGGTCGACGCTGAGCAGCGTGAGCCCGGTGACCCCGCCGAACACCCGGTGAGCGGTCTCCACCACCTGGTCGGGGCCGGAGAGGTGGATGTACCCGTCCTGATGGTCCATGGCCGTGCCGGTGAAGTGCCCCGCGGCTCGGGCCCGGTTCCACTCGTCGGTCGACAGAATCTTGTAGATCATCACCGCAGCCTAGGGCGGCGCGCCGGTCGGTTCACCGGTACCGCCCCGACCGGGCCCGCCCAACCGGCATGCTCGGATGCGACAGGTGCGGAGGGATGCCGATGGCCAGCTACGACGACGACTGGACCGACGGTCAGCGGGCCGTCTACGACGAGTGCCACCAGGCCGGCACCGAGTGGGCCGGCGACCCGGACACCCCCAGCGAGGACGTGCAGCACGTGATCAACCTGGCCGAGGCGGACGACGACACCCTCGGCGCGTCGGAGACCGACTATCCGCCGCTGGTCGACGCCGTCACCCAGGCCACCGGCGTGGCGGTGACCAGCGTGCCGCTCAGCCACCACGACCCGGGCTTCCGCGGCTTCGTCGACGGGGTCCGGGACGCCACCGCCGACGAGGTCTTCGGCCTGTGAGCGCTGCCCGACGCTACGGCGACGACCGCCAGATGATGCACAGGTACGCCCCGTAGTACCCGGAGATCAGCACCAGCAGGGTCAGCACGGTCACCTGCGTCCGCCGGCGCGCCCGGCCCAACGCCATGGCGATCGGGAGCAGCACCGTGAACGCCGGCACCAGATAGCGGCCCTTGGCGTAGAAGTACCCCGAGGTGCCGACGGTGACGAGCCAGAAGACCACCGAGTAGACCACCACCGGCAGCGGGTGGCGGTGCACGGCGAGCAGCACGATGAGCATGGCCGCCACGGCCATCACCAGGGCCGACATGTAGAAGGCCAGCCGGGACGGCTCGGTCAGCACCTGGTCCAGCGTCTGCACCGTGTAGACGCCGCCGTCGAAGCCGATCAGCCAGGTCTTCTTCTGCATGTAGAAGTAGCCGTCGAGCCGGCCCAGCCGGTGGCCGACCCAGGCCAGGTAGCCCAGGTAGCCGAGCGGGGAGAGCGCCGCCGCCGCCCACGGCCGCCACCCGTCCTGCCGCCGGATGATCGCCACCAGGGCGGTCAGGCCGACGGCGGCGATCAGCGCGGTCGCCGTCGGTCGGGTCAGGCCGGCGAGGACGCAGAGCAGGCCGGCGGTCACCCACTGGCGGCGCAGCAGGGCGTACAACGACCAGGCGACCAGCGCGGTGAAGAGGGTCTCGGTGTACGCCATGTTGAGCACCACCGCGTGGGGCAGCGTCGCCCAGAGGGCCACCAGGACCAGGCCGACCCGGCGGGAGCCGAGGTGCTGCCCGACCGCGTAGAGCCCCCACGCGGCGGCGAGCCCGGCCGTCCAGGAGACGATCAGCGCGCTGACCGGCGTGGAGAAGGGGGTGAGCGCGGCGACGACGGCGATCAGCCCCGGGTACAGCGGGAAGAACGGCAGGTTCGGTATCCGCGGCTTGCCGCTGGGCAGGTGGTTAACCAGCCCGTGGTCGTAGCCCTCGTCCGCGATCCGCGCGTACCAGACGGCGTCGTACCGGCTGTGCAGCATCGGCCAGAAGTCGATCCCCTTCCGGTGCGCGTAAGCCCAGAGGATGAGCAGCCCGACGGCCCGGAGCAGGACGTACAGCCCCAGCGCGAGGGCCACCGGATGGACGCGCCGCCAGGCTGGCGTCGCCTTGTCCGGCGCGGCCGGTTCCGCCGCGGCGGCCGGCTCGTCGGAGGTGGGCGTCACGTCTTCGGCCGGAGCGTCGGCGTCGGCGTCGCGCCGGGCGTCGGCGGCGGGCTCATGGGGCGCGGCGGAGATGGCGGACACAGGGTAGGACCTTAACCTACGCCCGCCGCTGCCCGCCGCACCTGTTCGGGGCGGGGACTCCCACCGCGCGGGCCCGTCTGCCACCATTCGTGGGCAGCACGTCGAGGGAATGGGAGGCACGGGTGCGGATCCTCCTGGTCGAGGACGACCGTCGGGTCGCCGCCGCCCTGTCGTCCGCGCTCACCCGGCGCGGGTACGAGGTGGAACACGCCGGCACCGTCGCCGCCGCCCTGTCGGCCGCCCCATGCGACCTGGTGCTGCTCGACCTGACCCTGCCCGACGGCGACGGCACGGACCTGTGCCGGGAACTGCGCCGGCGCAGCAGCCAGCTCGGCATCATCGCGGTGACCGCCCGGGGCGAGGAACGCGACCGGGTGCTCGGCCTGCGGCTCGGCGCCGACGACTACGTGGTCAAGCCCTTCTCGATGGTGGAGCTGCAGGCCCGGATCGAGGCGGTGCTGCGCCGGGCCGCCCACACCGTGCCGGAGCGGAACCTGATCGAGGCCGGGCCGGTCCGGATCGACGTGGCCGGGCGGACGGTGCGCGTGGCCGGTCGGCCGGTCGCCCTCACCCGCAAGGAGTTCGACATCCTGGTCTCCCTCGCCCGGCAGCCCGGGGTGGCCGTGCCCCGGGACCGGATCCTGCTCGACGTCTGGGGCACCACCTGGGCCGACCGGCACACCGTGGAGGTGCACGTGGGCTCGCTGCGCGGCAAGCTCGGCGACCCGACCCTGGTGGAGACGGTCCGCGGGGTCGGCTACCGGCTCCGCGGCGAGTGAGGAGGCCCGGTGCGTCGTCGGCTGGTGATCAGCTACCTGCTGCTGATGGTGCTGGTGCTGCTGGCGCTGGAGACGCCGCTGGCGGCCACCCTGGCCAGCCGCGAGACCGACCGGGTCCGCGCCGACCGGCTCGCCGACGCCACCCGCTTCGCCTCGCTGGCCGGTCCGGCGCTGCGCGGCGGCGTACCCGGCCCGCTCGACGGTGAGCTGGGCGCCTACGACGAGCTGTACGGCATCGGCGCGGCCGTGGTCGATCGGGACGGCCGTACGGTGGTCGCCTCCACCAGTTGGGAGCCCGGCCACGGCACCGCGTCGGCGCTGGACGCCGCGCTGGCCGGGCAGCAGTTCAGCGGGCCCGATTCGGTGTGGCCCTGGGCGGACGGGCCGGTGGTGGTGGCGGTCCCGATCAACGACGGCGGCGAGGTGCTGGGCGCGGTGGTGACCGCCACCCCGGTTGACCGGGTGCGGCGTACCGTCACCTCCTGGTGGCTGCTGCTCGCCGGGATCGGCCTGCTCGCGGTGCTGGCCTGCGTGTCCACCGCGTTCGGGCTGGCCGGCTGGGTGCTGCGCCCGGTCACCGAGCTGGACGCGGTGACCCACGAGATCGCCGAGGGCGACCGGGGCGCGCGGGTCCGCCCGCGCCTGGGCCCGCCGGAGCTGCGCCGGCTGGCGGCGAGCTTCAACAACATGGCCGACGCGGTCTCCGACGTGATGGACCGGCAGCGCGCCTTCGTCGCGCACGCCAGCCACCAGCTGCGCAACCCGCTGACCGCGCTGCGGCTGCGGGTGGAGGAGCTGGGGCCGAGCCTCACCGACCCGGACGGCCGCGCCGAGCACCGCCTGGCGCTGGAAGAGACCGACCGGTTGGCCCGGGTGCTCGACGCGCTGCTCACCCTGGCCCGGGCCGAACGGGAGGAGAACCAGCGGATCACCGTGGACGCCGTGGAGCTGGCCGCCTCCCGGGTGACCGCCTGGCAGCCGCTGGCCCGGCACCGGTCGGTCGCCCTCCGGCTCGTCACGGTCGACGCCCCCGCGTACGCCCGGACCGTCCCCACCGCCATCGACCAGGCGCTCGACGCGTTGATCGACAACGCGGTGAAGTTCAGCGGCGACGGGGGAGAGGTCACCGTCACCGTCCGCCCGGCCGACGGGGGCACCGCGCTGGAGGTGCGGGACACCGGCCCGGGCATGACCGCGAGCCAGCTCGGCCAGGCCACCGAGCGGTTCTGGCGGGCCCCGGACGTGCAGAACGTCGACGGCGCCGGGCTGGGGTTGACCATCGTCGCGGTGCTGGTGGACGCCTCGGACGGCCGGCTCACCATGCGGCCGGGGGAGCCCCGGGGGCTGGTCGCGGAGCTGTGGTTCCCGGCCCCGGACGAGGCCGGCGTCGACGCCGTGGGCGCCGACGACACCGAGTCCGTCGAGCCGGTCGGCTCCGACGCCGGTTAGGGCTTGGTCGCCCGGTACCAGTCGGCGGCGCCGGAATGCAGCGGCAGCGGGGTGGTGACGATCGCCGAGCGGGGGCTCATCCGGCCGGCGGCCGGATGCGCGGCGGCCAGCTCCGCCCGGCGCTCCATCAGCAGCCGGGTCACCTCGCGGACCAGCGCCTCGGGCAGGTCGGCGCGGACGATCAGATAGTTCGGGTTCGCCACCGTGCTGACCGGTGGCACCCCGTACACCGACCGGGGGACGTCCCGGGTCACGTAGACCTGCCCGTACCCGCGGCGCAGCGGCTCGGTCCACTCGCCCAGGTCGACGATCCGGACGGCAGTGGCCTTGGCCAGCTCCTCCACGCCGCGGACCGGCAGGCCGCCGGAGAAGAAGAAGGCGTCGATCCGGCCGGCGCGCAGCGCGGCGACCGAATCGTCCAGGCTCAGGTGCTCCTGGCGGACCACGTCGCCGCCGAGCCGGGCCACGTCCAGCAGCCGGGTGGCGGTGACCTCGGTGCCGGAGCCCTCCGCGCCCACCGAGACCCGCCGCCCGCGCAGGTCGGCCAGCGTCCGTACCGGCGTCCCGGCGGTGGTGACCAGGTGCAGCAGGTCGTCGTAGACCCGGGCCACGGCGAGCACGCCGGGCTGCTCCGGCGCCGCGGTCGGCAGCACGTCGGCCTGGGTGAAGCCCAGTTCGGCCTCGCCGGACCCGACCAGCCGGACGTTCTGCGCGGACGCGGCGGTGACCACCACGCTGGCCCGCACCCCGGGCAGCTCCCGGTTGAGGATGGCCGCCAGCGACTGCCCGAAGGCGTGGTAGACCGCGGTCGGGCTGCCCGTCGCGATCCGGATCCGCACCGGCTCGGCGCGTTCGTCCCGGCAGCCGCCGATCCCGGCCAGCGCGGTCACCAGCATCAGCACCATCAGCGGCGCGGCGGCCCGGCGCGGACGGCGGACAGACCAGCTACGGCTCACGGGCTGCACTGTGCGCCGTGCACGCCGCCGCGCGCAAGCCCGCCTGGGGTCCGCGGGCGGCGGGGGCGACCGGCCGAGGGTCAGCAGGCGCGGGCGAGGGCGACGCTGTCCAGGATCCGGTCCCGGTGCGGGCCGTGCGCGACGCTCACCACGAAGCAGCCGGCGCCCGGCCGGAGCAGCGCCGGGACGTCCAGCAGGGCGGCGCCGCGGACCAGCACCGCCGCCAGCTCCCGGTCGATCAGCCGGACACCGAGGATGTGCCGGCGGACGTGCCGGCCGCCGGCCAGCAGCGCCGAGCGCCAGGCGGCGGCGGCCAGCCGGGGCCGCCACACCCGCCGGGCGGTCGACGCACCGGGCACCGGTCCGCCGAGCAGTTCCCGGCGGCCCTGCCGCCAGCCGGCCTCCAGCAGCGTCGCGTACGCCGACCGCTGCTCCCGCGGCACGGTCAGCCGGTGCAACTCGTACCGGCGGCGCAGGCCGCCGGTGGCCAGCTCGTGCTCCACCGGCACGTCGAGCCGGCCGAGCAGCTGCCGCATCCGGCGCGCCGCGTCCTCCCGGTTGAACTCGGCGACCCCGCCCCGGTACGTCTCGACGGTCGGTCGGCGGCCGTCGGTGGCCGGCGGCGGGGTGCAGCGCACCAGGCAGGCGACCTCGAACGCGTCGGCCAGGGTCAGCCAGTCCAGTGGTGGCGGTGCCGGCGGCAGGCGGGGCCGGTCGAGCAGGGTGGTGGGTTCGAGGGCCATCGGACCGCTCCTTGTCGGCGTCGGGGTCCCCTAACCGTGGCCCGGTGGCCGGTGCGGCGAAACCGGTGCGCGCCAGCCTTGAGCAAAACTTGCGGCTACAGCTCCGTCACCACGACGTCGAGCTGGCGCGGGCGGCCTGAAGCCACGGGCTGTTCCTCGACCGTGTACTTGAGGTCCCGAAGCGCGCCGACCAGGCCGTCGGCGGTCCGCGGCCGGACCCCGGCGGTGAGCAGGTCCCGGACCAGGCGACCCTTCGTCGCCTTGTTGAAGTGGCTGACCACAGCGCGGGTCGGCACCCCGTCGACCGTCCGCTCGTGCAGCACCCGGACGGTCACCGTCCGGGCGGCCAGCTCGCCCCGGGGCATCCAGGTGGCCGCGTACGCCCCGGAACGCAGGTCCAGCACCGGCCCCGCCCCGGCGGCCGCCACCATCGCCGGGGCCAGGGCCCGCCGCCAGTACGCCGACAACGCGCCGACCCCGGGCAGCCGCGCCCCGACCGGGCAGCGGTACGGCGGGATCCGGTCGGTGAGCCGGACGGCCCCCCACAGGCCGGAACTGATCAGCACCGACCGGCGGGCGGCCCGCTCCGCCGCGGGCGGCAGCGTGGCCAGGTCGAGCGCCTCGTAGAGCACCCCGGTGTAGATCCGGCCGGCCGGCGCGGTGGCCGCCTCCCGCAGCCGGGCGTTGCGGCGCAGCTCGCCGCGCTGCCCCTCGCTGAGGCCGAGCGCCGCCCGGGCCGCCGCCTCGTCCGGGCCGGCGCAGAGCGCCACCAGGGCGGTCAGCACCTCCTCCCGGGCGCCGGTGAGTTCCGGCAGGGAGAGCCGGGACGGGGCGAGCCGCCGGCCGGTGCCGGCGTCGGCCTTCCCCTCGGAGGGCGGCAGCAGGATCAGCACCCGGCCAGCGTACGGCCCGGGTTCAGCGCCACGGCCGGACGGCCGCCTCCGGGTGGTACACGCGATAGCCGCCGACCTCGGTGACCATCGCGGCGTCGGCCCGGTCGCCGAGCAGCCGGCGCAGCCCCCGCTCCGCCGACGACCCGACCGCCAGCACGTACCCCGGCCGGTCCGCCCGGCCCACCCGCTTCCAGTACGCCGGGTAGCGGTTCTGCCCCGGGGTCAGGTTGCCGTCGAGGACCCCGCACACCACCGTCTCGCCCGTGTTGAAGATCAGCCGGTTGCAGGTCCAGTAGTCGCCGTACACCTCGCGCAGGCCGGCCCCGCGCACCGCGTCGGCCAGCTCGCGGGCGTGCCGCTCCTCGGCGCGCAGCGAGCCGGCGTCGGCGACGAAACGCCCGGTGGCCGCCAGGGCGATGCCGGTCAGCGCGACCAGCGCGGCGACCGCCACCGCGCCGCCGAGCGAGCGTGCGGCCGCGCCCCCGCCCCGCCGGGGCCGGTCCGCCGTCCCGGCCGCGCCCCGCCGGGTGCGGACCGCGGCCAGCCACAGCGGCCAGAGCACCGCCGGCAGGGAGATCTGCAGCACCGACAGGTAGCGCGAGTTGCCCAACGGGTCGGTCGCGGCGAGCGGACTGCGGACGTACGCGAGCAGGGTCAGCGTGGCGCCGGCGACCAGGGCGAGTTGCGCGACCGCCCGGACCCGGTCGGCCCGGTGGGCGGCCCGCCGGTACGCGACCGCGGCGGCCACCGCGGCGGCCACCAGCAGCACCGGGTAGAGCAGGCCGAACCACTGCTGCCAGCGGGCGCAGCCGTCCATCGGGCAGAGCCCGGAGGCCAGCGGCACTCCCTCCAGCAGCCCGCCGCGCAGCCGGTCCGACCACGGCGGCGGCGTCCCGGCCTTGGTGCTGATCTCCCGGAACACCGACAGCGAGTCCTGCCCGTCCGGGGCCACCAGGTTGTCCTTGATCATCGGCGACACCCCGAGCAGGAACCCGGCCACCAGCAGCACCCCCGGCCAGCCCACCAGATCGCGGGGCGCGGCCCAGACCAGCAACAGCCCGGCCACCAGCAGGTACGGCACGATCAGCCAGTCCGACCAGAGCGACACCCCGGCGAGCAGCCCGAACAGGCCGGTGGCCAGCCAGCGGTGCCGGACCCGGCGCTCGGCGAGGGCCACCGCGATCAGCAGCATCGCCACCACCGCCGGCTTCACCTCGGGCCGGCCGCCGACCACGGTGAGCTGGTCCCGGACCACCCGCTCCGAGCCGAGCGCCAGCAGGCCGACGACCAGGACGGCGAACCACGGGGAGAACAGCCGGCGGGTCAGGCGGTACATCAGCCAAAGGAAGAGCGCGTAGAGCGCCAGCAGCGGCAGCCGCAGTACCGGCCAGCTCGGCCCGGCCAGCCCGATCAGGGGCGCCGCCAGATAGGACTCCAGCATCCCCATGTAGCGCTGGCCGTACAGGAAGACCGGCCGGTCCCGACCGGCGGCGATGTGCAGCGCGGCCAGGCCGAACGTCGCCTCGTCGCTGTTCGAGGCGGGCAGCGTGAGCAGGGTCAGGACCAGCCGGTAGCCGACCCCCGCGAGCCCCAGCAGCAGCGCGACGAGCGCCGGCCGGTCGAGCGTCGGGCGCCACCGCCCGTCCTGCACTGGTGTCGACACGACCAACGCCCCCGTCGTCGTCCCGACCGCAGTTTGTCACGGTGACCGCCGGCGGCGGGGTGGATCGGCGGAGCCGGTTCCCGGGCCCACTCGCGTGGCCGCCCTCGCCCGGGTGTGGCAGGGTGGCAGCGTGCCACCCACAGCCGCTGGCCAACTGGCCGTACCGAACCTGCACCGGGCAGCGCGGATCGAGGACGCCGTGCACAACCTGGTGGCACGTCGGCTGCGGCGCACCGGGTGGCGGGTCAACATCATCGCGTACGCCGGCTACGGCGGCCCGGGCTGGGCGCGGGTGCTCTGCCGGGTGCTGCTCGGCCGCCCGGACATCCGTCAGCGCGGCCGGTTGGAGAAGGTACGTGGCTGGCGCAGCTTCGCCACCCTGCCCGCCAAGCACGCCACCGTCACCATCGAGGCCGGCGGCGTACGACACGAGGCCACCGCCGACCGCAGCGGCTTCGTCGACACCGTCATCGAGGCCGACTTCGCCCCCGGCTGGGCCTCCGTACGCCTCAGCGTGCCCGACGCCGAGCCGGCGGAGGCGCTGGTCCGCATCCTCGACCCCGAGGTCCGGTTCGGCATCCTCTCCGACATCGACGACACGGTCATGGTCACCGCGCTGCCCCGCCCGCTGCTCGCCGCGTGGAACACCTTCGTCCTCGACGAGCACGCCCGGGCCGCGGTGCCCGGGATGGCGGTGCTCTACGAGCGGCTGGTCACCGCCCACCCCGGCGCGCCGGTCTTCTACCTCTCCACCGGGGCGTGGAACGTCGCCCCGACGCTGACCCGGTTCCTCTCCCGGCACCTGTACCCGGCCGGGCCGCTGCTGCTCACCGACTGGGGTCCGACGGCCGACCGCTGGTTCCGCAGCGGCCGGGAGCACAAGCGCGCCACCCTGGCCCGGCTGGCCCGCGAGTTCCCCGACGTGCGGTGGTTGCTGATCGGCGACGACGGCCAGCACGACCAGGAGATCTACCGCGAGTTCGCCGCCGCCCACCCGGACAACGTGGCGGGGGTGGCGATCCGCCGGCTGTCACCGACCCAGTCGGTGCTCGCCGGCAGCCTGCCCGCGCCCGCGGGCCGCCCGTCCGCCGGACCGGTCGGGCAGAAGTGGCTCTCCGCGCCGGACGGCGCCGGCCTGTGGAAGCTGTTGCGGGACGCGGGCCTGGTCTGACGTACGGCCCGACCCGCCTCCGCGGTGCCCGGCGTCAGGAGGCGCCGCCGAAGTCGACATCCCGGGTGTCGACCGTCCCGGCCGTCCGCCCCGGCGCAGTCTGATAGGCCCAGTACAGGTTGGTGTGCGCGATGACCTGGTCCGGCGGCGGCGCCCCCCATGCCGTCTTGTCCCCGGCCGTGTGCGCGTCGCCGACCAGGGTCGCGTCGTACCCCCGGGTGAAGGCGCCGTGGAGCGTCGAGCGGACGCACGCGTCGGTCTCCGCGCCGACGACGACGAGTCGGCCGACCCCGAGGCCCGACAGCACGGTCTCGAGGGTGGTGTCCTCGAAGGAGTCGCCGTAGCTCTTCTCGACCAGCGGCTCGGCGTCGCCCGGCTTCAGCTCGGGGGCGATCCGCCAGGCGTCGCTTCCTCTCACGAGATGGTGGTCGGAGTGCTGGACCCAGACAACCGGTACCTGTTCCCGCCGCGCCTTCTCGACCAGGCTGCCGACGTTCGCCACGACCGTGTCGCGCTCGTGCGCCCCCTCGACGACGCCGTTCTGCACGTCGACGACGAGGAGTGCGGTGTTCGGCCGGTTCTCGAGTGTGGTCACGGTGTCTCCTTAGCGCGCTGGTCTCCTGCGACCACCGACGCTAGACCTACCCACCGACAACAAGGCGCGGCGATGGTCGGCCCCTTCCGGACGCCAGCGGTCCTTGCCACGATCACTCCCTGACGGCAGCCCGGTCGCCCGGCGGGCGACGGCCGTGACCAGTCGGACGAGCGTGAGCGTCGGTCCGGGGAACCTCCGGGCGGCGTGCGCCGTCGACAGGCGCACGCCGCCCGGCGGTTCCCCTACGTCAACCGCTCGACGGGTGGGTCGGCCTCCTGGCCGGGTACCCCTAGTTCGCGCCGCCGCCGACCAGGGCGCCGTCGGCGTCCATGCCGGCACCGGCGTCCAGGCCGCCGTTCTGCGCGCCGTCACCGGCCATGCCGTTGCCGGCCTGCTGGTCGTCGCCGGCGTCGCCCGGGCCGGCCTGCTGGCCGGCGCCGTGCTGGTCCGCGCCGGCGGAGCCGGCCGCCTGCCCCGGGTCGGCGGGGGCGCTCGCGCAGCCCGGCAGGCTGGGGTCGGCGACCATGTAGGAGTCGCCGCCGTCGTTCCCCGCCGCGCCACCGCCCTGAGCCGCGTTGCCCTTGCCCTGACCTTGCGCGTCGCCCTGACCCTGGCCCTTGCCCTGTGCGTTGCCGGTGCCCTGAGCGTTGCCGTTGCCCTGGACGGCGCGTTCGTCCCGGGCGGCCTGGCGGGCCTCACGCACCTGCTGCGCGATCGCCCGCAACTGCTGGATGCGTTCCCGGATCTGCTTGAGCCGATTGGCGATCCGCCCACTTCCGTTGCCCGCCTGCTGGCCGCCGGCGTTCTGCTGCCCGGCCTCCTGCTCGGCCGCGCCGTTGTCGGCCTGCTGGCCGTACCCGCCGCCGGCCTCCTGCCCGCCGGCCTGCTGGCCGGTTGCGCCCTGCTCCTCGCCTGCCTGCTGACCGGCGTCCTGCTGAGCGTCACCCTGCTGGGCGGCGCCCGCCTGCTCGGCCGCGGCTGGCTGCCGGGCCGCCTGGATGATGCCGGCGATCTGTCCGATCAGACCGCCGATCGCGTTGATGATGCCGGCAGCCTCCCCCGCGCCGTCGTTCTGGGCCGCGCCGCCGCCCTGGGGCGCGCCGGCCTGGGCGGCGCCCTGCGCGACGCTCCGGATACCGTCGACGAGCCCGGCGAGCCGCTTCACCCGGGCTTCGGTGGCCGCACGATCGACCAGTTGACCCGACTGCTCACCGCTCATCTCCTGCGTGATCGCCCACGCCTGGTTCAACTGCGTCGACATGGCCGCCTCCCACGGGACGCTCGGACAGGCCGCCCCGGCCACGTCCACGGTCGCGGCGCAGCCGGCCGCCGCCCGGCGCTGCTGGATGAGGTCGACCACGGCCTGCCGGTTGGCGATCCGGGCCGCCGAGTTCGCGTCCGGGTTCCGCCGCTGGTCGGCGATGAAGGTCAGGTTGTTGCGCAGGGCCGTGTCCAGGCCCTGGCAGTTCTCCGCCGCTTGGCCCGTCCCGGTGGCCACCGCGAAGGCCGCGCCGGCGGTCAACGCCAGCGCGACCCCGCCGGCGATCTTCCGGTTCCAGGACGAAGCCGCCGTCCCGCGTCTCCTGGTTGTGCCCCTGCTCCACGCCATCGAAGCTCCTCCGCCTCGTCGTTCACGGGTGTCCGGCATCCGTCCAGCGGTACGGGCGGACGGCCGGCACCGTTCACGGGGGACGGCGATCGGGGCTGAACGTTCGACGCAGCGTATTCCTGGCCCGCTGGATTGGTCACTCTCCGCGCCGGCGTGCGGGATCGTAGCGGCCAGTCCCGCGACCTGGCGGTATCCGCCAGGCCGCCATGCCGCCGGATCGGCGACCTGGAGTGGATCAAGAGACGGGAAGTGGGCCGGTGCGTCGACCGGCGCCGGGTGGCCTCCGCTACGCGGGGGCCGGGGACGCGGGTTCGGCCGACACCCGGATTCCGAGCACCGCGAGGCGCTCCCGGGCGGCGGGCACCGTGAGCGGATCGGCGGCCAGCTCCACCAACTCGTCGAGCGGCAGCGGCTCCCCGGCACGGGTGAGCAGCTCTGGCGGGCCGGACCAGGAGTGCCGCCAGGCGGCCGCGCCCGACTCCACCGCCGCGGCCTCCACCGCACCCTCGAAGGCCGCGGTCAACTCCCGCAGGCCGTCCTCGCCGCCGGCGTCCGGGGCGAGCGCCCGGGCCAGGTCGGCGTACCGGTCGGCGGCGAACAGGTCCAGCAGCAGATCGAGGCCCGCGTGCGCGCGGCCGGTGAGTCGGGTCGCCGCCTGGAACAGCGGGTGGGCCAGCCCGCGGGCGGCCTGGTCGGCGAGCGTCGGGGTGAGCTGGTCCCAGGGCAGCAGCCGGATCCCGGCCCGATCGAAGACGCCCGCCTGGAGTTGCCGACTCGCCGCGGCCAGCTCGGGAACCAGTACCGTCGCGGGTCTGCCGTCCGCCCGCACCGACACGTCCGGCACGAACCGCAGCGCGGCGATCCGGGCGCCGATCGGCGGGTGCGACTCCCACCAGGCCGGCTCCGCCGGCGCCACCTCGACGCTGCGCCCGGTCAGCTCCGCCCGGCACTCCGCCAGGAAGGCGTCGAACCCGCCGAAGACGTCCTCCGGCAGGTGCCCCCGGTCGTACGCGGGCAGCAGATGCCGCTCCAGGTACGCGTCCCAGGCCGTCCCCACGACGCGGGTCTCGCGCAGGGCGCTGACCATCGCCTCCCGCCCGGCGCTGGCGACGGCGGCGCGGTCCGCCTCGAACTCCAGCTGCCGACTGACGCCCTGCTCGACGCCCACGTACAGCCGGGCGTAGCCGGAGAGGACGGCGCGGAGCAGCCCGTCCGTGGTGTGCTGGACGGTCTCCACCACGACCATCCGGCCGCGGTGGGCGAGCCGGGCGGTCGCGGTGTGCCGTCCCGAGTAGTGACCCATCTCGTGCGCGAGCACCGCCCGCAACTGGTCCACCGTGTACGACCGCAGCAGCGGCATCCCGATCACCAGCGTGCGCCAGCCCGGCACCAGACCCAGCAGCCGGGAATCCTCCGACACGCCCGCGTTGGCCTCGGCGACCAGCCGGATCTCGTCCGGCGGGCGGGTTTCCGCTCGGGCGGCCAACTCCTGGACCAGCGTCCAGAGCTGCGGGGCCCGCTCGGGGGTGAGCCGGATCCCCGTCGGAGACGCCGGACGGGCGGTCAGGACCTTGCCCAGGGCCGCCACCAGCGCCGCCAGCAGGACGATGGCGCCGCCGACCACGAAGGGCCGGAACGTCAGCGTCCCGTTGCCGTCGCGGTCGGTGCCCGCCTGGAACCCGAACGCGCAGAGCGCCACCACCAGCCCGAAGGCGAACACGTAGAACCCGACGAGCATGACGACGGACAGCAGCGCCCGCAGCGACGTCCTCATGGACTTCCTCCCCCGTTGCGCCGGTCAGGCTAACGACGGGGGAGGATCGAGGGCAAGACCCTTACGGACGCTCGTCGCGGCGCAGCCAGAGCACGCCGAGCGGGGGCACCCGCAGCGGCGCCGAGGCGACCATCCCGTGCCAGGGAACGTCCTGGGCATGCACCGCGCCGAGGTTGCCCACCCCCGAGCCGCCGTAGTGGTGCGCGTCGGTGTTGATCATCTCGGTCCAGGTGCCGCCGGCCGGCAGGCCGACCCGGTAGTCCTCGAGCGGCAGGGCGGAGAAGTTCGCCACGCAGACCAGGGTCGCGCCGTCCGGGGCGATCCGGATGAACGAGACGGTGTTGTTGGCGACGTCGTCCCCGGCGATCCAGCGGAACCCGGACGGCTCGGTGTCCTGCGCCCAGAGCGCCGGGGTGGCCCGGTACGCGGCGTTGAGGTCGGCCACGAGACGCTGCACGCCGGCCCGGGCCGGGTCGTGGGTGAGGTACCAGTCGAGGCCGCGTTCCTCGCTCCACTCCCGGTCGTCGGCCAGCTCGCAGCCCATGAAGAGCAACTGCTTGCCCGGGTGCGCCCACATGTACGCCAGCAGCGCCCGCACGTTGGCCAGCTTCTGCCAGGTGTCGCCGGGCATCTTGCCGACCAGCGAGCCCTTGCCGTGCACCACCTCGTCGTGGCTGATCGGCAGCACGTAGTTCTCGCTCCAGGCGTACGCCAGGGAGAAGGTGAGCTGGTGGTGGTGATGCTGCCGGTAGATCGGGTCCTTCGAGGCGTAGAGCAGGGTGTCGTGCATCCAGCCCATGTTCCACTTGAAGCCGAAGCCCAGCCCGCCCTCGGCGGTGGGGCGGGTGACGCCCGGCCAGGCGGTGGACTCCTCGGCGACCATCACCACCCCGGCGTGGTGCTTGTAGACGGTGGCGTTCACCTCCTGGAGGAAGGCGATCGCCTCCAGGTTCTCCCGGCCGCCGTGCACGTTGGGAGCCCACTGCCCCTCCTGGCGGGAGTAGTCGAGGTAGAGCATCGAGGCGACCGCGTCGACCCGCAGCCCGTCGACGTGGAACTCCGCCAGCCAGTAGAGGGCGTTGGCGACGAGGAAGTTGCGCACCTCGCGGCGGCCGAAGTCGAAGACGTACGTACCCCAGTCGGGGTGCTCGCCGCGGCGCGGGTCGGGGTGCTCGTAGAGCGGGGTGCCGTCGAAGCGGGCGAGGGCCCACTCGTCCTTCGGGAAGTGTGCGGGCACCCAGTCCAGGATGACGCCGATGCCGGCCTGGTGCAGCCGGTCCACCAGGTGGCGGAAGTCGTCCGGGTCGCCGAAGCGGGACGTCGGTGCGTAGTAGCCGGTCACCTGGTAGCCCCAGGAGCCGCCGAACGGGTGCTCCATCACCGGCAGGAACTCGACGTGGGTGAAGCCCATCTCCGTGACGTACGCCGTGAGCTGCTCGGCCAGCTCCCGGTAACCGAGGCCCGGCCGCCACGAGCCGAGGTGCACCTCGTAGACGCTCATCGGCTCCTGGTGCGGGGCCCGCCGCGCCCGCCGCTCCAGCCAGAGCGCGTCGGACCACTCGTACGTGGAGTGGTGCACCACCGAGGCGGTGGCCGGCGGCACCTCCGCGTACGCCGCGAGGGGGTCGGCCTTGTCCCGCCAGTGCCCGTCGGCGCCGAGGACGCGGTACTTGTAGCGGGCGCCCACGTGCGCGTCGGGCACGAAGATCTCCCACACCCCGCTGGCACCGAGGGAGCGCATCGGCCAGCCGTCGTCCGGCCCCCAGCCGCTGAAGTCGCCGACCACCCGCACCCCGCGCGCGTTCGGCGCCCAGACGGTGAACGCGACGCCCTCGTCGAAGACCCGCGCGCCGAGCGCCTCCCAGAGCCGCTCGTGCCGCCCCTCGCCGATCAGGTGCAGGTCAAGATCCCCGAGGGTGGGCGGGTAGCGGTACGGGTCGTCGTGGGTGGCGCCGTCCACCTCGACCCGGTAGTCGAGCACCGTGCCCGGCACGACGGTCTCGAAGACGCCGACGTCGTGCACCCGCTTCGTCGGGTGCCGCTCGTCGCCGACGAGGATCGCCACCTCGGCGGCGCCCCGGCGCATGGTGCGGATGGTGGTGCGCCCGTCGGCGGGGTGCGCGCCGAGGACGGCGTGCGGGTCATGCGTCTCGCCGGCGATCAGCTGGTCCATCGTGCGTCGTCCTTCGCAGCCGGTGCGGTCGGGGCGGTGCCGCCCGAGAGGTCGGCGGGTACGTCTTCGACGGTCAGCTGCGGCGCCGCCGGCACGGCCGGTTCCGGGCCGGTCGCGGCCGGGCGGCGGACCGTCAGCACGTGTGCGGGCTGCAGGTACGGGTCGAGCCGGACCGCGTTGCGCTGGCCCCAGTCGTAGCTGGCGCCGGTCAGCTCGTCGCGCACGGTGAACCGCTCGTGCCAGTCGAAGCCGAGCGCCGGCATGTCCAGCGTGGTGTTGCCCCACTGGACCGTGTGCGAGTCGAACGAGCAGATCCCGATCACCGTGTTGCCCGTCTCCGGGTCGTGCTTTGACCAGCAGAGCAGCGCCGGGTTGTCGATGTCGTGGAAGCGCAGGTTACGCAGCTGGTGCAGGGCCGGGTTGTCCCGGCGGACCCGGTTGAGGGTGGCGATGAAGGGCGCGAGGGACCGGCCGTGCGCCTGGGCGCCCGCCCAGTCCCGGGGGCGCAGCTCGTACTTCTCGTTGTCCAGGTACTCCTCGGCGCCGGGGCGGGCGACGTGCTCGAAGAGCTCGTAGCCGGCGTAGATGCCCCAGGACGGGGAGAGCAGCGCGGCCAGCACCGCCCGGATCTTGAACATCGGCGGGCCGCCGTGCTGCAACGACTCGTGCAGGATGTCCGGGGTGTTGGGCCAGAAGTTCGGTCGCATGTAGTCGGCCGCGGCGACCAGTTCCTCGCAGTACGCCCGCATCTCGGCCGCCGACGTGCGCCAGGTGAAGTAGGTGTACGACTGGGTGAAGCCGATCTTGCCGAGCCCGTGCATGATCGCCGGCCGGGTGAACGCCTCGGCCAGGAACAGCACGTCCGGGTCGACCTTCTTCACCTCCCGGATCAGCCAGTGCCAGAAGTCGAACGGCTTGGTGTGCGGGTTGTCCACCCGGAAGATCCGGATGCCCTCGCCGACCCAGTGCAGCACCACCCGCAGCACCTCGGCCCGGATGCCCTCCGGGTCGTTGTCGAAGTTCAGCGGGTAGATGTCCTGGTACTTCTTCGGCGGGTTCTCCGCGTACGCGATGCTGCCGTCGGCCCGGGTGGTGAACCACTCCGGGTGCTCGGTCACCCAGGGGTGGTCCGGGGCGCACTGCAACGCCAGGTCCATCGCCACCTCCAGGCCCTGCTCGGCGGCGGCGGCGATGAACTCGCGGAAGTCCGCCGGCGTACCCAGGTCGGGGTGGATGGCGTCGTGGCCGCCCTCGGCGGCGCCGATCGCCCACGGCGAGCCGACGTCGTCCGGCCCGGCGGTGAGCGAGTTGTTGCGGCCCTTGCGGTTGACCCGGCCGATCGGGTGGATCGGCGGCAGGTAGAGCACGTCGAAGCCCATGGCGGCGACGCCGGGCAGCCGGTCCGTCGCGGTGGCGAAGGTGCCGGACCGCGCCGGGGCGTCGACGGTGGCCGGGACGGCGCCCTCGGAGCGGGGGAAGAACTCGTACCAGGCGGAGAAGAGCGCCCGGGGGCGGTCCACCCAGAGCCGGTGCTCCTCGCCGGTGGTGACCAGCTCCCGGACCGGGTGGTCCCAGAGCAGGTCGGCCAGGTCGAGGGCGGGGGCGACCCGCCGGGGCAGCGGAAGCCTGGCGTCGCGCAGCGCCGTCGCCGCCGCGCGGACCCGCTTCCGGTCGACGGCCGGGACCAGCTCGAGCGCCGCCTCCAGCACCCGGGCGCCCTCGGCCAGGTCGTTGGCCAGCTCGGCCGCGCCCTGGCCGGCGGCGATCTTCTTGGTGACCGCGTTCTGCCAGGTCAGGTACGGGTCCTTGAAGGCCTCGACGGTGAACACCCAGTCGCCGACCGCGTCGGGCCGGATGGTGGCGTGCCAGCGGTCCTGCCCGGGCTCGCCGGGGCGCATCCGGGTGAACGGGCGGGCCGCGCCGTCCGGGCCGAGCCAGACCACGTTGCAGCCGAGCGCGTCGTGGCCCTCCCGGTAGGCCCGGGCGGACACCGGCACGAGTTCCCCGACCACCGCCTTGGCCGGGTAGCGACCGCAGGAGACGACGGGGGAGACGTCTTCGATCGGGAACCGTCCAGTCACCCCGTCAACCTACTGCCCGAGATCGGTTCGTGCTCGGGTCAGCCTGCCGCTCCCACCGACCGGTACACCTCCATCGTGCGGGCGGCGACCGTGTCCCAGGAGAAGTGCTCGACGGCCCGCCGGCGGCCGGCCCGGCCGAGCTCGGCGGCCCGCGCCGGGTCGGCCAGCAGCTCGTTGATCGTCGCGGCGAGGTCGGCGACGAAGCGCTCCGGGTCCAGCGGCCGGCCGCTGCCGTCGGTCGCCTGCTCGATGGGGACCAGCAGGCCGGTCTCGTCGTCGGCGACCACCTCGGGGATGCCGCCGGTGGCGGTGGCCACCACCGCCGTCTCGCAGGCCATCGCCTCCAGGTTCACGATGCCCATCGGCTCGTAGACCGACGGGCAGACGAAGATCGTGGCGTGCGTCAGCACCTGGATCACCTCGTGCTTGGGCAGCATCTCGGCCACCCAGACCACCCCGGACCGGTTGGCCCGCAGCTCGGCGACCAGCCCCTCCACCTCGGCGGCGATCTCCGGGGTGTCGGGCGCGCCGGCCAGCAGCACCAGCTGGGTGTCGGCGGGCAGGTGGCGGGCGGCCCGCAGCAGGTACGGCAGGCCCTTCTGCCGGGTGATCCGGCCCACGTACACCACGCTCGGGCTGGCCGGGTCGATGCCGAGCCGGTCCACCACGTCGGTGTCGTGGTCCGGGGCGTACTGCCTGGTGTCGATGCCGTTGTGGACCACCCGGACCCGGTCCGGGTTCACCGCCGGATACGCGGTCAGCACGTCCTGGCGCATCCCCGCGCTCACCGCGATCACCGCGTCGGCTGCCTCCACGGCGGTCCGCTCGCACCAGGAGGAGAGCGCGTAGCCGCCGCCGAGCTGCTCGGCCTTCCACGGCCGCAGCGGCTCCAGGCTGTGCGCGGTCACCACGTGCGGCACCCCGTGCAGCAGCTTCGCGGTGTGCCCGGCCAGGTTGGCGTACCAGGTGTGGCTGTGCACCACGTCGGTGCCGGCGCAGCCGGCCGCCATCTCCAGGTCCACGCCCATCGTGCGCAGCGCGGCGTTCGCGCCGGTCAGGCCGGGCGGCTCGGCGTACGCGGTGACACCCGGCTCGGTGCGCGGCAGGCCGAAGCAGTGCACCCGGACGTCGGCGAGCCGGCGCAGCTCCCGGGCCAGGTACTCGACGTGCACCCCGGCGCCGCCGTACACCTCCGGCGGATACTCCCGGGTGAGCAGGTCAACGCGCAGGCGAGCGGAATCGGTCATGCCCCCGCACCCTAGTGCAGAAGTCCGTCCGTACGAGTGGTGAAGTCGCAGCCGGATGGATAGCGTTCGTGACATGGCTGCCAAGGTGCTCGCGATCGTCCTGGCCGGCGGGGAGGGCAAGCGCCTGATGCCCCTGACCACCGACCGGGCGAAACCGGCCGTCCCCTTCGGCGGGATGTACCGCATGGTCGACTTCGTCCTCTCCAACCTCGCCAACGCCGGTTTTCTGAAGATCGTCGTGCTGACCCAGTACAAGTCCCACTCGCTGGACCGGCACATCACCCAGACCTGGCGGATGTCGACCATGCTCGGCAACTACGTGACCCCGGTGCCGGCGCAGCAGCGCCGCGGCCCGTGGTGGTTCGCCGGCTCGGCCGACGCCATCTACCAGAGCTTCAACCTGATCAACGACGAGCAGCCGGAGTACGTGATCGTCTTCGGCGCCGACCACATCTACCGGATGGACCCGCGGCAGATGGTGGACGACCACATCGCCTCCGGCGCCGCGGTGACGGTCGCCGGCATCCGCCAGCCGCTGTCCATGGCCGACCAGTTCGGGGTGATCGAGGTCGGCGAGGACGGGCGGCGGATCCGGGCGTTCCGCGAGAAGCCCACCGACGCGGTCGGGCTGCCCGACGCGCCGGACCAGATCTACGCCTCGATGGGCAACTACGTCTTCAGCACCGGTGCGCTGTGCGAGGCCGTCGAGCGCGACGCGGAGGACAAGACCAGCAAGCACGACATGGGCGGCAGCATCATCCCGATGCTGGTCGAGCGGGGCGAGGCCAACGTCTACGACTTCAAGGACAACGAGGTGCCCGGCAGCACCGACCGGGATCGCGGCTACTGGCGCGACGTGGGGACGCTGGACTCCTTCTACGACGCGCACATGGACCTGATCAACGTGCACCCGGTGTTCAACCTCTACAACTTCGACTGGCCGATCTACAGCATGCAGCCGCCGTACCCGCCGGCGAAGTTCGTCCACCAGTGGGGCGAGCGGGTCGGCCGCGCGGTCGGCTCGATGGTCTCGCCGGGCGCGGTGGTCTCCGGCTCGCTGGTGGAGAACTCGATCGTCTCGCCGAAGGTGAAGGTGCACTCCTGGGCGCACGTGGACGGCGCGGTGCTCATGGAGGGTGTCGAGATCGGCCGGCACGCGGTGGTCCGCCGGGCCATCCTGGACAAGAACGTGTACGTCCCGGAGGGCGCCGAGATCGGCGTCGACCTGGAGAAGGACCGCCAGCGCTACACCGTCTCCGACAACGGCATCGTCGTCATCGGCAAGGGTCAGCGCGTCGAGCCCTGAGCCCCGCCCGTCAACGCAGAACCGCAGCAACCCGTCAGGAGGTCCCCGCAGTGGCCCATCCCCGTGCCGGCCAGCCCGCCCAGCCCGCCGACCTGGTCGACGTGCCCCGGCTGGTGACCGCCTACTACGCCGAGCACCCGGATCCGGCGGACCCGGCGCAGCAGGTCTCCTTCGGCACGTCCGGGCACCGCGGGTCGAGCCTGAAGAACGCCTTCAACGAGGACCACATCCTCGCGGTCACCCAGGCGCTCTGCGACTACCGGCGTGAGCAGGGCCTCGACGGGCCGCTCTTCCTGGCCCGGGACACCCACGCGCTCTCCGCCCCGGCCGAGGTCAGCGCGCTGGAGGTGCTCGCCGCCAACGACGTCACCGTGCTGGTGGACAGCCGGGACGGCTACACCCCGACCCCGGCCGCCTCGCACGCGATCCTCACCCACAACCGGGGCCGTACGAGCGGGCTCGCCGACGGCATTGTGATCACTCCCTCGCACAACCCGCCCGACGACGGCGGGTTCAAGTACAACCCGACCAACGGCGGCCCCGCCGACACCGACGTCACGAAGTGGATCCAGGACCGGGCCAACGCGATCCTCGCCGCCGGACTCAAGGAGGTGAAGCGCGTCCCGTACGCCCGGGCGCGCGCCGCCGACACCACCGGGACGTACGACTTCCTCGCCCACTACGTCGACGACCTGCCCGCCGCGATCGACATCGACGCCATCCGGGACGCGGGGGTGCGCATCGGCGCCGACCCGCTCGGCGGGGCCAGCGTCGCCTACTGGGGGGAGATCGCCGAGCGGCACCGCCTGGACCTCACGGTGATCAACCCGCTGGTCGACCCGACCTGGCGCTTCATGACCCTGGACGGCGACGGCAAGATCCGGATGGACTGCTCCTCGCCGAACGCGATGGCGTCGCTGATCGCGGCCCGCGACAAGTACCAGGTCTCCACCGGCAACGACGCCGACGCCGACCGGCACGGCATCGTCACGCCGGACGGTGGGCTGATGAACCCGAACCACTACCTGGCGGTGGCGATCGGCCACCTCTTCCGCACCCGGTCGGACTGGGGCCCGGACGCGGCGGTCGGCAAGACCCTGGTCTCCTCCTCCATGATCGACCGGGTGGCCGCCGACCTGGGCCGTCCGCTGCTGGAGGTGCCGGTCGGCTTCAAGTGGTTCGTGCCGGGGCTGCTCGACGGGGCGGTCGGCTTCGGCGGCGAGGAGAGCGCGGGCGCGTCGTTCCTGCGCCGCGACGGCAGCACCTGGACCACCGACAAGGACGGCATCCTGCTCTGCCTGCTCGCCTCGGAGATCATCGCGACCACCGGGCGGAGCCCCAGCGAGCACTGGGCCGAGCTGGCCGGGCGCTTCGGCGCGCCCGCGTACGCCCGGATCGACGCCCCGGCCAGCCGGGAGCAGAAGGCGGTGCTGGCGAAGCTCTCCCCGGAGCAGGTGACCGTGACCGAGCTGGCCGGCGAGCCGATCACCGCCACCCTCACCACCGCCCCCGGCAACGGCGCGCCGATCGGCGGCCTCAAGGTGACCACCAGCTCCGGCTGGTTCGCCGCCCGCCCCTCCGGCACGGAGGACGTCTACAAGATCTACGCCGAGTCGTTCCAGGGCCCCGAGCACCTGGCCCGCATCCAGGAGGAGGCAAAGTCCCTGGTCGACGGGGTGCTCGCGCAGGCCTAGCGGGGCCGGCGCGGCCCGTCGGGCCGGGACCGGTCAGCAGGGTGGCTCCAGCTCGCGCCGGTTGCGCTCCCGCCGCAGTTCCTCCGGGAGCAGCTCGCGCAGCTGGTCGGGGAGGAACGGCAGGTCGAGCAGGCTCAGCTTCAACTGGTTGCGCTCCTGATAGCGCAGCGGGTCGAAGCGGACCACCAGGCCGGCGTCCCGGCGGTAGCTGATGTCCACCCACCCCTCGGTCGCCGCGTCCTTGAAAATCACCCCGTCCATCTCGACGGCGACCGCCGCCGAGTTCGGCTCCAGCTCCAGCCGGATGCGCTCCTGCGGCGAGAGCACCAACGACCGGGAGATGCCCGCCATCGGCGCCGACGGGGTCACCACCACCGCGTCCGCCGCCGGGGAGACCAGCGGGCCGCCCGCGGCGTAGCTGTACGCCGTCGAACCCGTCGGCGTGCTGACCACCAGGGCGTCGCAGCGGTAGTAGCCGTACCGTTGGCCGTCGACAGCCAGGGTGGCGGTGACGAAGCCGGAGCCGGGCTGGCGGACCAGCGCGATGTCGTTGAAGGCCACCACGTCGTCGCCGCACACGTCGCAGGCCAGGCAGGCGTGGGACTCAACGGTGAAGTCCTTCGACAGCAGCCGGCTCAGCGCCTCCGGCAGGTCCGGCGGCTCGACCTCCACCAGGAAGCCGACCCGCCCCAGGTGCACCCCGAGCACCGGCTTCGGGTCCCGCACCGCGGAGCGCAGCGCGCCCAGCATGGTGCCGTCCCCGCCGATGCTGATCAGCGCGTCCGCCCGGGTGGCCACCTCCTCGGCGGGGACCGGTTCGACGCTGGACGGCACCCGGTGCGCGTCCTCCGCGCGCACCATCAACGTCTTGCGGTAGCGCGCCGCCCACCGCTCGATGATCGCGACCACCTCGGAGACGTCCCGGGTGGGGTGCAGCACCAGTCCCAGCCCCGCCACCCGTACAGCTCACCACATCGGCGTCGGACGCGCCGGACGTACCGGAAGGTGCGCCGGCGGTGGCTCCACCGCCGGCGCACCCCGCGGACCGCTACCGGCGCGGCGCGCCGGTCAGGTGGGTCAGCGACCGGGCGACCAGGTCGTCCCGGGCCGCCGGGGCCAGCCCCTCCAGGCCGAAGCCGAGATAGACGCTGTCGGCGGTGACCACCGCCGAGCCCTCCTCGAACGCCTGCTGGCTGCGCGTCCAGTCGTTCGGGGCGCCGGCGGACCCGGTCGGCGGGCCGGCCACCGTCCAGCCGCCCAGGTCGGCCGTCTCGAACGAGGTCTCCGAGACCACCGTCCCGTCGGCGATCACCCGGGCGTCGTCGAGGAACACGCCGAGACCCTGGGTGCCCCAGTCGGAGACGTACGAGATGGAGAGCTCGACCTTCTTGCCCGCGTACGTCGACAGGTCGACGGCGAACTCCTGCCACCCGCCGGACGCGCCGGTGGCCGCGTTCCAGGTGCCGGTGCTGCCCGTGGGGGAGCAGTCGGCGCCCTGGTAGTGGCCGAGGAACGGGTGCAGCTGCGCCACCCAGCCGGACTGGCAGCTCTCCCCGGTCGCCGTGCCGGTGTGCCCGTTGAGGTCGGGCAGCGTGGTCCACTGGTCGCTGCCCACCTCGTGCGCCTCGACGATCAGGAAGTCCCAGTCCTGTTCGACGTCGTACGAGGTGAAGAAGCGCAACTGGCCCGCGGACGCCGCGGTCAGGTCGACGGTCCGGGTGAGCCGCTTGTACGACTCGTCGGCCCGGCCGCTGTACAGGTACCAGTCACCGGTCCGGGGGTCGAACGGCGCCGCGCCCGGTCGCGCCCAGTCCACCGCCGCGGAGCTGGCGAACTGCGGGAACTGCTCCGGCGGCAGGAAGCTCGAGGTGGTGAGGAACGAGGCGGTGTGGTCCTGGTTGGCGGCCGACCCGGCCGCGTTGAGCTGCCCGTCGAAGCCGGCGAACGCTCCGTCCGAGCCGCGCACCGGGTACGGGTCGCCGTCCGGGTCGGTGCCGCCGTCGCTGACGTAGTTGTACGCCCCCAGGTAGTACTGCTGGAAGTCGTTGAGCAGCGGCAGGCACGCCACGTCGTCCGGGTCGGTGCACTCCGGTGGCGCGCCCGGCCGGTAGACGTACGAGCCGTTGGCGCCCTGGGCGAAGAGCGCGTACTTGCCGCTGACCAGCACCTTGCCGCCCTCGTTGAGGTAGTCCCGGACGGCCAGTTCGGTGGTGAGCGCGGCCTCGGCGGCGGTGCCGCCGACCTGGCCCGGGGAGCGGAGGATGATGTCGTCCCCGGTCTCCCAGACCACCGCCCGGTAGTGCGACAGCACGCCGAGCGGATGCGGCGCCCGCCGGCCCATCGCGTCGAAGTCGTAGACGTCGGCGTGGTGGCCGGCGGCCTCGACGGAGGCGGCGATCTGGCCGGCGTACTTCGCGGTGGTGGCGTTCTGCGCGGGGCTCAGCCCGGTCACGTCCTCCGCCGCGAGCACCAGCACGTCACCGCCGATGTCGGCGTGCACCCGGTAGGTGAAGTGCTCGCTGGCCACCGGACCCTTGCGGGGCTTGACCCCGGTGAACCAGACCTCCACCCGGTCGCCCGGTTTCGTGCCGGTCACCGTGCCGCGCAGCTCCGCGTAGTAGTCGTCGTTGGTGTCGCCGTACCGCTCCCCGCCGCGCCACTCGCGGACCTGGACCGTGTTCGGCCGGCCGCCGTTGACCACGTAGTGCATCCGGACGTCCTTCAGCGCCCGCCGGGTGATCGAGGCGACCTGCTGCGTCCGCCCGTACGAGGTGTCGAAGGCGTCCACCCGGAAGTCCGGGGTGCTCCGGCCGACCACCGACACCGGGTCGTCCGGGTCGGCCGCCGACTTCGCCACGGCGAGGGCGAACGGCAGGTTCTTCGTCACCTCCGCCGAGATCAGTTTCTCGTCGTCGGGGAAGATGAAGCCGCTCACGCAGTCCTCCGGCCGCCACTGGTCGTCGGGGTCGGAGGCGGCGGCCGTCTGGCAGGTGGACATCTCGGGGGTGAAGCCGAGGGTGCCGTACCGGACGTGGGCGTGCGAGTCGGTGTCGCCGTTGGTGGTGTACAGCTCGGCGGAGATGTCCGGGTCGTAGCCGGGCACCGCCGGGTGGGCGTCGTCGCCGGCCATCGCCTCATAGATGACGTCGTCCGGGGTCGGCGTGCTCACCTGCCAGCCCACGCCGTAGAGCAGCAGCTGGGCGGCCGAGTGGTAGTTGACGAAGAACTCGAAGCCGACCCGGTTGAAGAGCCGGTCCAGCGCCTTGGTCTCCGGCTCGGAGTTGGGGCCGGCGCCGCGGTAGGTGTCGCTGTTCGGCTCGGGCGAGGAGCCCTCGTCGTCGTACCCCCACTTGAAGCTGAAGTTGCGGTTCAGGTCGACGCCGTCCGCGCTGGTGATCCGGCCGTCGCCGTCGTTGTCCCGCAGGTTCTTGCGCCACAGCCGGTTGCCCGGGGTGAAGGTGTGGTCGTAGCCGTCCGGGTTGGCCACCGGCAGGAACCACAGCTCGGTGGTGTTCACCAGCCGGGTGATCTCCGCGTCCGTGCCGTAGTTGTCCAGCAGGTGGTGCAGCAGCCGACGGGTCATCTCCGGGGTGATCCACTCCCGGGCGTGCTGGGTGCTGGCGTAGAGCACCGCGGGACGCTTCCCGTCCGCGACCGTCCGGGCGTTCTTCGTGACCTTGACGGCGAGGATCGGCTGCCCCTGCACCGTACGGCCGAGGGTCTCCACCTTGGCCAGCCCGGGGAACCGGGCGGCGGTGGCGGTGAGTTCGTCCCGGATGCCGCCGGGCTCGCTGTACGAGCGGAACGCCTGCCAGCCGGCGGCGGCCTGCTCGCGCAGCGCCTGTGAGGCGTCCTTGCCGTGCACCTTCTTCACGCTGAGCGGGACGCCCTGGCCGGTGAGCCGGGCCGCCTCCCGCCGGGTGAGCACCGTCTCGATCGTCGTGCTGCCGTTCGCGCCTGCGGACCGGTGGTCCTCGTCCAGGTCGACCCCCGCGGCCCGCAGCCGGTCGAGCTGCTCGGCGTTGACCCTGCCGACGTACACCTCCAAGCTGTCGCGGCCGCCCGGATCGGACGGTGGCCGCGCGCTCGCCGGTGCGGTCAGCGCCATCGCGCCGACCAGAGTGAACACGCCGGCGATCGCCAGCCGTGTCGGTCTCATCGCGCCCCCTTTGGTGGAAGGACCTGTAGGCGCGAGCTTTCAGGCGCGAATCATCCATGTCAATCATTCGATCCAGCTTTCCCCTACTCAATGTGGAGGGGCGGACGCGCACTGTCGCGAGCGGCATAACTATGTCCGTTTTTGCACGTTAGACCCTCGGCAGCGAACGGAGGATCCGCTCACGCAACGGCGGACCGGGCCAGCAACGGGAGCGACCGTGGACATTGTGCTGAGCGGGGGTGCCACGTGCACGTCGTGATCATGGCAGGGGGGATGGGCACCCGGCTGCGGCCGTACACGACCGCGCTGCCGAAGCCGCTGGTCCCGATCGGCAACAGCTACGCGATCCTCGAAATCGTCCTGCACCAGCTCGTGGCCTGCGGGTTCACCCACGCCACGCTCGCGATCAACCACCTGGGCTCGCTCATCCGGGCCTTCGTCGGGGACGGCAGCCGGTTCGGCCTGCGTGTCGACTACATCGAGGAACACGTGCCACTGTCGACCGTGGGCCCGCTCTTCCACCTCCGGGACCGGCTGCCCGAGCACTTCCTCGTGATGAACGGTGACATCCTCACCGACCTCGACTACGCCGAACTGCTGAACACCCACGCCCGCTCGGGTGCTCCGCTCACCGTCGCCACGTTCCACCGGACCGTGAAGATCGACTTTGGTGTCCTGGAGGTGCTGGACGACCGGGTGGTGGAGTTCAGCGAGAAACCCACGCTCGACTACCGGGTGAGCATGGGGGTCTACGGGCTGTCCGCGAAGACCATCGCCTCCTATCCGGTCGGCCAGCCCTTCGGCTTCGACCAGCTCATGCTGGACCTCATCGACCAGGGGCGGTACCCGGCGGACTACCCGTTCGACGGCTACTGGCTCGACGTCGGCCGGCCCGAAGACTACGACGAGGCCAACCGGAGCTTCGAGTCGCTGAGGTCGGTCCTCCTCCCGCCGTCGGTGCGGGAGGCGATATGACCCGCCTGCTGCTGTTCGGCGCGAACGGGTTCCTCGGCCGGCACGTCCGTGCGGCGCTCACGCCGGACCACACGCTGACCTGCCCCCGCCGGTCGGAGTGCGACCTGCTGACCGTCGACCTGCCCGAGCTCACCGAGCTGATTCGGTCGGTCCGACCCGCTGCGGTGGTGAACTGCACCGGCCGCCTCGACGGCACCGACCGGCAGTTGGTCGACGCGCACACCCAGGTGACCGCCCGGCTCGTCGACGCCGTCGTCGCGGGCGCCCCGGACGCGCGGCTGATCCGGCTGGGCTCGGCCGGCGAGTACGGCCCGGTGCCCTTCGGGCAGCAGGTCCGCGAGTCGCACCCCGCCGAGCCGGTCGGCGCGTACGGGCTCAGCCACCTTGCCGCCACCCGGTTGATGGAGACCGCGGTCGCCGCGGGCCGGCTCGACGGCGTCGTGCTGCGGGTGTTCAACCCGATCGGGCCCGGCCTCGGCGAGCAGAACGTGGTCGGCCGGGCCGCCCGGCTGATCCGGACCGCGCTCGCCCGCCACGCCCCGGAGGTGGCGCTCGGGCCTCTCGACGCGTACCGGGACCTGGTCGACGCCCGGGACGTGGCCCTGGCCGTCCGGGCAGCCGTACGGCTGCCCAGGCCGCACCCGGTCGTGTTCAACGTGGGCACCGGAACGGCCGTGCGGATCCGGCAGGTGGTCTCGATGCTGGCCGCCGCCGCCGGATATCCCGGTGGGATCGCCGAGACCGCGCCGGGGCCTGGTGCGGCGCGCTCGGCCACCGTGCCGTGGATGTGCGCGGACGTCTCGTCGGCGGCCGGGGAACTGGGCTGGCGCCCGTCGTACGACCTCACCGAGACGGTGAAGGCCATCTGGACCGAGGCTGCCGGCCTCGGTGACTCTTCGTCCAGCAGGGAGTAGACGTTGTATCAGAGGATCGGCGTTGTCGGGCTCGGTTATGTCGGCGTGACGCTCGCCGCCGCGCTGGCCGACAACGGGTACGAGGTGCACGGCGTCGACACGCAGCCGCGCGTACGGGAGTCGCTGCGGGCGGGTCGGCTGCACATCTTCGAACCGGGCATCGAGCGGATCTTCGCGGAGCGGACCGGGTCGACGCTGCACGTGGTCGACGCGCTCCCCGCCGACCTCGACGCGGTGGTGCTCTGCGTCTCGACCCCGGTCGACGAGTCCACCCACCAGCCCCGACTGGAGAACCTGGCCGCCGCGGCCGAGGAGGTGGCGCGCCGGTGCCGCCCGGGGACCCCGGTGGTGGTGCGCAGCACCGTGCCGGTCGGCACGAGCCGGCGGGTGGTGCTGCCGGCGCTGCGCCGGGCCTGGGGCGACGACGTGCGACTGGTCATGGCGCCCGAGCGGACGATCCAGGGGCAGGCGCTCCGCGAGCTGGTCGAGCTGCCGCAGGTCGTCGGCGGTCTGGACGAGGCGAGCCGCGCCGCGGGGGTGGCGCTCTTCGCCGGGCTGGCCCGCCAGGTGGTTCCGGTGTCCAGCCTGGAGGCGGCCGAGCTGGTGAAGCTGGCCAACAACTGCCACACCGACCTGATCTATTCGTTCGGCAACGAGCTGGCGCTCGTCGCCGAGACGCACCGGCTCGACCCGTTGGAGGTCATCCGCGCCGCGAACCTCGACTACCCCCGTCCGGACCTGTGCAAGCCCGGCTACGTCGGCGGGGGCTGCCTCTCCAAGGACCCGTACCTGATGGTGGCGAGCGCCGGGGCGCGCCCGCCGTTCCTGGTCGGGGCGGCGCGGCAGCTCAATGAGCACCTCCCGGCCCACGTCGCCGCCCGGATGGTGGAGCTGATGCGGCAGGAGTGCGGCCCGCTGCCGGGCGCCCGGCTCGCGGTGCTGGGCTGGGCCTACAAGGGCTGGCCGGCCACGGACGACATGCGCGGCACCCCGGTCACCACCATGCTGCCGGTCTTCCGCGACGCCGGCCTCGTGGTGCTCGGGCACGACCCGATGGTGAGCGACGACGTGATCCGGCAGCACGGCGGTGAGCCGACCAGCCTGGACAAGGCGTTCGCGGAGGCCGATGCCGTCCTCGTGCTGAACGACCACCCGGACTACCGGACGGTCGAGATCGGCGCGTTGCTGCCCGGGACGCGGATCCGGGTGGTGTTCGACTCGTGGCGGATCCTCGACGAGTCGGCGGTCCGCGCGGCCGGGGTCCGGTACGCCGGCATCGGCTACCTGCCGGTGGACCCCGCCACCCCGACGACGGCGGTGCCGGCATGACCCGCGCGCTGGTGCTCGGCGGGACCGGGTTCATCGGACTCCACCTGGTGGAACGGCTCGTCGCCGACGGCCGCCGGGTGGTCGTCGTGGACGACTTCTCCCGTGGCCGGAACGACCAGCGGGTCGCCGCGTTGCGCGACAGCCCGCTGGTCGAGATCGTCTCGGCGGACCTCACCGCGCCGGAGGCCTGGTCGGCGCTGCCCAGGGACGTGGACGAGGTCTACCTGCTGGCCGCGGTGGTCGGCGTGCGGAACGTGGAGGCCGATCCGGCCCGGGTGCTCCGGGTCAACACGCTTGTCGTGTCGCACCTGCTGGACTGGCTGACCCCTGGTCGACGGGTCTTCTTCAGCTCCACCAGCGAGGTGTACGCCGGCGGGGTGGACGCCGGGATCGTGCCGGTGCCGACCGCCGAGGATGTCGCCGTCATGATCGCCGACGTGACGTCGCCCCGGCTGGCGTACGCGATCAGCAAGCTCGCCGGGGAGGCCATGCTGCTGCATGGCGCGCCCGCGCGGGGCTGCGCCACCGTCGTCGGCCGTTTCCACAATGTCTACGGCCCCCGGATGGGAGCCGACCACGTCATCCCCGAGATGGCGCTGCGCGCCCTGCGGGGGGAGGACCCGTTCCGGGTGTGGGGGGCGGACCAGTATCGCGCCTTCTGCCACGTCGACGACGCCGTCGAGGCGGTCCTCCGGCTGATGGCCACCCCCGCGGCCGAGGGGCAGATCGTCCACATCGGCAACGACAGCGAACAGACCAACATCGCCGACCTGGCCAAGATCGTGCTGCGCCTCGCCGGCGTGACGCCGACCGTACAACCGTTGCCCGCGCCGTCGCGCTCGGTGCACCGGCGGTGCCCGGACCTGACCCGGCTGCGCCGGCTGACCGGCTTCGAGCCCACCGTGCCGCTCGAGGAGGGCGTCCGACGCACCTTCGAGTGGTACCGGACCGCGTCCACGTGACGACGGGCCGCCGTCCCCCGTCCCCACCGTCGAACAGCTGAGGAGCATCGTGGCGCAGGTCGTCATCACCACCGAGTCCCGGTTCCTGCGGACCCCGGACGGGCGGGTGTGGGTCCAGGTCGGCCCGGACCACGCCATCTGGACGCGGTACCTGGCGGCGTTCGAACAGGTCCGGGTGGTGGCCCGGGTCAGGGACGTCGACGAGGCACCGGCCGGAGCGGCCCGGGTCGACGGTCCCGGGGTGGAGGTCCGGGGAGTGCCGTACTACGAGGGACCGGTCCAGTTCCTCCTGAGGCGGCCCGCGATCCGGCGCGCGGCGCTGGCCGCCGTCGCGGACACGGACGCGGTCATCCTCCGGGTGCCGTCACCGATCGCGAACCTGATCAGCCGCGACCTGGACCGGCGCGGCCGGCCGTACGCCTGCGAGGCCATCGGCGACCCCTACGTGGTCCTGTCCCGGGGTGTCGTCGACCATCCCCTCCGGCCGGTGCTGCGCCGTTGGGCCACCTCGGCCATGCAGCGCCAGTGCGGGTCGGCGGTCGCCGTGTCGTACGAGACCCGGCGGACCCTGCAGGCGCGCTACCCGGCGTCCCCGTCGGCGGTGAGCGTCGGTATCTCCTCGGTCGACCTGCCGGCCGCCGCCTTCGTGGCGACGCCGAGGACGTACGACGCGCCGGTCCGATCGGCGACGCTGGTGTCGGTGGGCTCGCTCGAGCAGTTGTACAAGGGCATCGACACGCTGGTGGAGGCGCTGGCCCGGCTGCGGGACGCCGGGCAGCGGCACCGGCTCGTGCACGTTGGCGTCGGGCGCCACCAGCCCGGGATCGAGGAGCTGATCGTCGCGCGGGGGCTGACCGGTCAGGTCACGCTCGCCGGTTGGCTGCCGTCGACCGAGGACCTGCGCAGCCTGCTGGACGGCGTGGACCTGTTCGTCATGCCGTCCCGCACCGAGGGGCTGCCCCGGGCGCTGATCGAGGCGATGGCGCGGGCACTGCCGGCGATCGGCTCGACGGCCGGCGGCATCCCTGAGCTGCTGCCCGCCGGCTGCCTGGTGCCGCCGGGCGATCCGGCGGCCCTCGCGACCGCGATCGGCGGTCTGCTGGCCGACCCGGACCGGCTGGCCGAGGCGTCCCGCCGGAACCTCGACCTGGCCTCGTCGTACTCCGCCGACGTGCTCTCGTCCCGCCGGCGCGACTTCTACCAGGCGGTCCGGAAGCTGAGCGCGGGCAGGGCAGCCCATCTCGACGCTCACCTGAACGGGCCTGCCGCTCGTTGAGTTCGGCCGACTCGTTGCTGGAGGATCAACCTGATGATGTTGCGTGAGGGCGTGGCCACCGAGCCGGCGCCTCCATGGTCGGCCGGCGCCGACCCGGCGGGCTCCGCTTCCCGGCCACGGACGGACGTGGCGGGGGACGCCCGGTCCGGTTTCGCGTCGAGCACCGTCCGGGCGGTCACGCTCGTGCTGTTCCTGAACTTCGACCAGTTTCCCCGCCTGATCGGCAGGACCTTCCTCTTCACGGCGGCGGGGCTGGCCCTGCCGCTGCTGCTCCACGAGTTCAGCCGGCGGACGACCGCAGCGCGGGTGGTGGTCGGCTGGATCCTGCTGCTCTTCGGCGGGCTGGCGCTGCCCGCCCTCCTGCATTGGCCGGAGACCGACTACGGACGGCAGAAGGTTGTCCTGCTGATGACGCTGACCCTGCTCTCCACGCTTGCCGTGGCGATCGTCCGCGGGCGGCGGGACCTGCGGATGTTCGCCTGGCTGCTGATCCTGTCCGCGGCGATCCTGGCCGTCGCCGCGCTGACGGCAGGCGACTCGGGCGGCCGGTCGGACGGATTCGGCTCCAATCCGATCTGGCTGGCGCGCGCCATCGGCGCCGCGTTGATCGCCGTCGCCTGGCTGTACTTCCAGCGGTGGCTGGCCATGTGGCTGGCCGCCTCGCTGACGGTGCTGCTCTCCCTCGGGATGTTCGCCACCGGTTCCCGTGGGCCGCTGGTGGCGACCGTTCTCGGGCTGTTCGTTCTGGTCCTCGCCGGGCTGCGTCGGAAGACCGCTCGGGGCAAGCGGGAATGGATCGGCGTCACGCTGATGGCCGGCCTGGTCGTCACGGTCATGACGCTGCCCCGGCTGCTGCCGCCCCGGATGTACGCCCTCATCGTCGACCCGTCGGACGAACTCTTCGACTCGGCGCGGGCGGAGATGCGACAGCGCACGCTGTCCATGATCGCGGAATACCGTGGCGGCGTCGGCTACGGGAACTGGAGCGGCGTCTCCGGGTTGCTGTCCTTCAACTATCCGCACAACCTGTGGCTGGAACTGCCCGCCGAGGCCGGTTGGCTGGTCGGCGGCGCGTTCATTCTGGCGACCGTGGTGGTGGCGGCGCGGCTGTGGGGCGCCGCCCGGGTCGACTCGGCGGCCGGTTTCGTGCTCGGCCTCCTGGTGTTCGCCGTGGTGGCGGTGTCGACGTCCGGTGACGTCAACGCCGACCGGCCGCTGTTCACCGCGCTCGCCCTCGGGATCCTGGTGCTGACCTGGACGCGGGTGAAGGGCCGGCCCGGCCCCCAGCCGTCCGTCCTGGACGGCCCGGCGGCCCGGCCCTCCTCCGGCGACGGGGTGGCGGGGGACGGACGACAACGACCGCGGCGATCGGTCTCGGGTCCCGGGCGGAGCCCCGGCCCGCCCGGCACGTACCCGGCGGAGGCGGCCCCGCTCGGGCGGCCCGCCGGGACCGGAGGGGGAAGGGCGGCTCGGTGAGCCGGCTCCGCGCCGTCCGTGGCCGGATGACGGCGAGCCGGCGTGGGGTGCTGAGCATCGCGGCGGGCTCCGCCGGCGGTCAGGTCCTCGCCCTGGCGGCGGCCCCCCTGCTGGCCAGGTTGTACAGCCCTGCCGACTTCGGCGTGTTCACCATCGTCGCCGCCCTGGTCACGACGATCGGCACGGTGGCCGCGTTCCGCTTCGAGTTGGCCGTCCCACTGCCGGAGCGGGAGCGGGACGCGCAGGCTCTGGTGGCCCTCGGGCTGGCCGCGGCGGCGGCCACGGCGCTGCTGGGCACGGTGGCGGTCCTGCTGGTCGGTGACGGTGTCGCCGGACTCTTCGGCCGGCCCGAGCTGCGGCCCTGGTTGTGGCTGGTGCCGCCGGCCGCGGCCGCCACCGCGGCGGTGCTGGTGCTCAACCAAATGGCCATCCGGCACCGCCGCTACGGCTCGATCGGCCGGCGCAACTTCCTCCAGTCCGCGACGATGGTGACGACCCAGGTGGTGGCGGGGGCCGGCGGTCTGCGGTCCGGCGGCCTGTCCCTGGGGCTGGGAATGGGCCAGGTCGTCGGCGCGCTCGTGCTGCTCCCCGGGGCACGGTCGGCCGATCCGGAGGTCAGGGCGGGCCGACGGCTGCGGCACCTGTGGGAGAGCGCGGTGCGCTATCGCCGGTTCCCGCTCCTGCTGGCGCCGTCGGGGCTGCTCAACATCCTCGGGCTCCAGTTGCCGATCCTGTTCATCGCGTACTGGTACCCGGCTTCCGTCGCCGGTTACCTCGGGTTGACCCAGCGGGTGATCGCGATGCCCGCCGCGCTGGTCGCGTCGGCGGTCGCCCAGGTGTACCTCGCGGAGATATCGCGGGCGGTCCGGGGGGACGGCGAGGGAGCGCGGCGGATCTTCGTCGGCGCCAGCAGGAAACTGACCCTGGTGGCCGGGCCGGCGGCGCTGGCCGTGGTCCTGGGGGCGCCGACGGTGTTCGCCGTCGTGTTCGGCGCGCCGTGGCGCACCAGCGGGGCGTACACCCAGGCGCTCGCGCTCTACATGGCCGCCCAGATCATCGCCTCGCCGTTGTCCCAGACGCTGATCGTGCTCGAGCGGCAGGGGCTCCAGTTGGCCTGGGACGTGGGCCGGGTCGTGCTGGTGACCGGCGCGGTCGTCGCAGCCGCCCGGTCCGGCGCGTCCGCGCTGACCGCGATCTGGGCCCTCGGCGTCTCGGGGGCCGTCGCGTACGGGGCGGCATGGCTGATGTCGCTGCGCGCGGTCACCGTGGACAGTCGGCGGGCGCGACAGGCCGCCGCCGGCCCGCGACCCGTGCCGGTCCGGGCCGCCGCGCTGAACGACTGACACTCGTACGATTTGCACCTTTCACGGTGAAATGCGCTGCCCACCGACGGCTGGGTCGTTGACCTGAATGTCGGTCGAACAGGAGGACCCGATGGACAACCCGCTGCAGCCCCCGGATTCCGTGGGTGGGACGGACGCACCGCTTCGGCTGCTGATCGTCGCCTACCACTTCCCGCCCGCCGACTCGGTGGGCGCCCGGCGGCCCGCCGCCCTCGCCCGGTACGCGGCCGAGCGGCAGTGGGACGTCCGAGTCCTCACCACCGGCACGCCGGACCTCGAGAACCCGGTGCCGGAAGTGCCCGAACGGCACATCGTGCGGGTCGCGCCGGTGCCCCGGCTGCCCCGCCTGCGCCGCTCGCCCGCCGCGGCAGCCGACGGAGCCGACGCCACCGCGTCCCGCCCGGCTACGGCCGCGCGGACCCGGGCCGCCGACCTCCGCCTCGCGGTCAACCGCTGGGTGTGGAAGGCCGGCTCCGAGCTGCTCGTCCCGGACTCCCAGGTCAACTGGATCTGGCCGGCGGTCCGGCGCTTCCTGGACACCCGCGACGGCTGGCGGCCCGACGTCATCCTCGCCACCGGACCGCCCTTCTCGGTGTTCGCGGTGGCCGCGCGACTGGCCCGCCGACTGGACGTGCCCTGGGTCGCCGACTACCGGGACCTGTGGTCGGTCGGCAACGAGTACTGGGTCCGCACCCGCGCCCGCCGGTCGGTCGACCGCCGCCTGGAACGGCGCCTGCTCCGGTCGGCGGCCGCGTCCGTCACCGTCTCCGAGCCGCTGGCGGAGGCGATGCGCCGCACCCTCGGGGTGCACACCCGGGTCGTCATGAACGGCATCGACCGACGCCCGCCGGCCACGTCCACCGAGCCGGTCGCCGGCCCGCAGGCCCGGGCCGACCACGCGGCGGCGACCCTGACCCTGGCCCACACCGGGTACGTCTACCCGAGCCGGCGCGATCCCGGCCCGCTGCTGGAGGCCGTGGCCTCGCTCGGCGAGGACGCCGCCCGGGTGCACGTCGTGTTCGCCGGTGAGGACAACGGCATCGTGCGGCGGGCGGTGGAGCGGACCGGGGTGGCCGACTCCGTCACCCTCCTCGGCCAGGTGTCCGCCGAGAAGTCCTGGCGCATCCAGGCCGAGGCGGACGTCCTGGTGCTGCTGATGTGGAACGACCCGCGGGACGCCGGCACGGTGACCGGGAAGATCTTCGACTACCTGTTCGCCCGGCGTCCGATCCTGCTGCTCGGATACGAGTCGGGGGTCGCGGCGAACCTCATCCGCGCCCGTGGCGCCGGCGTCGTCCGCAACGACAAGCAGGCGATCGCGGAGCAGCTGCGCACCTGGCTGGCGATGAAGGAGCGGAGTGGCCGGATCCCGGCCCTGCCGGCGTCGGCCCTGGACGGTCTCTTCCGGGACGACCAGTTGGCCCGCTATCTGGTGCTGCTCGGGGAGGTCGCCGGGCGCGTCGCACCGACCCGCTAGGCGTCCCACGCGGAACCGGACCGGACCATCGTGCTGGGGCCACCGCCGCCCCGCCCGCCACCCGGCGGACGGGGCGGCGGATCACGTCAGGGCCGGGCGGTCCGCTCGATGACGTCCGCCACGGCGGCGGCCGCCATCCGATTGTCGAACAGGCGCAGCGCCCGGTCCCGGGCGTGCGCGCCGCGGCGCGCCAGCCGGCCGTCCTCGAACTCCGCGTACGCGCGGGACAGGGCGGCCGTCAGCGCCGGCACGTCGGCGCGTGGCACCACCCAACCGGAGTCCTCGTCGACGGTCTCCGGCAGCCCGCCCGCGTCGCTGACGATGCTGGGCACGCCCATCGCGCTCGCCTCGACCGCGGCGCCGTGGCCCTCGGAGAGCGACGGGCTGACGCTGACGTCGGCGGCCCGGTAGCAGGGCCGCACGTCGGGCACCGATTCGAGCCAGGTGACGCTGGGATCGTCGTCGAGTCCGAAGCGGTCGACCAGGTCCCGTCGGTGCGCCTCGCCGGCCGCGGTCCACCCCCCGCCCACCAGGAGCAGCCGGGAGCGCGGGTGCCGCGCGTGGAACGTCCGCCACGCCGCCAGCAGCACGTCGTGGCCCTTGATCCCGCGCCCGTGGTGCGCCAGCCGTCTGGGCGCGTAGACGTAGGCGACCATGATGGCGACGAACGCGTCCTGGTCGATGCCGAGCTCGGCCCGGGCCTTGGCCCGCACCTCGTCCCGGTGCCCGCCGGGAGCGCCGTCCGGCGGCCGTACGCTGAACCGGTCCGTGTCCACCCCGTACGTCACCACCGGCCGGCGGTCCGCGGGGACGCCGAGGCGGCCGTACAGCTCCGAGGTGTACGCGGTACCGCAGATCACCGTGTCGTCGAGGCGCCAGAGCAGCCGTTCCACCGGCCGGATCGTGGGCGACTCCAGGTACAGCGGCCCGGCCGACATGTGCACCCGGCGGGCCGGGAGGCGGAGCGTCGCGAAGCGGGTGGCCAGCGCCGAGGCGTACAGGTGGTAGTGCAGCACGTCGGGCCTGAAGTCGCGGACGAGGCGGCGCAGCCTGCGCAGCCCGCGGAGGGTCCTGAGTTGGGGGCGGAGGCGGAAGTCGAAGCCGGCGTCGAGGACCGGGATCCCGCGGCGGTCCAGCTCCGAGGGGAGCCGCCCGGGCCCCGGCGGCAGCACGACCGCCACCTCGTGCCCGCGGCGGCGCAGCTCCTCCACCTGCGGGACGATCCACAGACCGCCGCTGTTGGTCTTCAGCACGACGCACACGCGCAGGGCCGGCATGGGCACACCTCCGTTCTCCGGGGCCGTCGGCCCGGTTCGGCGGGTGCCCGTCATCGTGCGGGCACCCCCATGACCACCGAGCCGGGCGGCACGTCCCGGACCACGCACGCGCCGGCGCCCACCGTGGCGTCGGCGCCGACCCGCAGGCCCTGCAGAACCGCGGCGGTGGTGCCGATGAGCACCCCGGAGTCCAGGTGGCAGTCGCCGGAGACCGCGGCGAGCGGGTTCACCGACACGAAGTCGGCGAGCACGCTGTCGTGCCCCACGGTGGCGTTCTGGTTGAGGTGCACGTGCCGGCCCAGCCGGACGTTGGTCGTCACCCGGGCCCCGGCGAACGCCACCAGGCCCTCCCCGTGCACCAGGTCCGCGCCCACGCTGGCCAGCGGATGCACCAGGCTGGCCGCGGGCAGCCCGAGGTCGGCGATCCGCTGGTCGATCAGCCGGCGCACCCGGGGGTCCCCGACCCCGAGCACGTGGTGGGCCGGGCCCGGCAGGTCGCGCAGCCGGTCCGTGCCACCGAGGTACGCCGCGTCGAGCCGCTGAAGTCGCTTGAGGTTCACCTCCGACGGCCGGTCGTCGACGAACCCGAGGACGCGCCACCTCGGCCGGGCCGGGTCGGTTCCGTTGATCGCCTGCACGATCCCGAACAGCTCGCGGCCGTGTCCGCCGCAACCCACGATCACCAGGTCCACCGTCATGCCACCCGCTCCTCCGACCGGTCGCTGCCGCCGGCGCCCGCGGCGTGTCCCGCCGGGACCCGGACGAACTCGTGCGCGGTGGGGGCGTCCGGGGCGCTGATCCCGGTTCTGCGGAACACCGCCACCGCCGTCTCCCCGAGGATCCGCAGGTCGAGGTGGAGGCTCCGGTGATCCACGTACCAGACGTCGTACTCGAACCGCGCCGTCCAGTCCAACTCGTTGCGGCCCCGTACCTGGGCCAGTCCGGTGACCCCCGGTCGTACCTCGTGCCGCCGGGCCTCCCTCGGGCTGTACCGGTCCAGGTACTGCGGGAGCAGGGGACGCGGCCCGACCAGGCTCATGTCGCCCCGCAGGACGTTCCAGAGCGTGGGCAGCTCGTCCAGGCTGGTGGCCCGCAGCCAGCGGCCGAGCGGGGTGAGTCGGTCCCCGTCGTCCCGCGGGTCGACCGACGGCCGCCCGGACGGCCGCATCGTCCGGAACTTGACCAGGGTGAACAGGGCGCCGTGCCGGCCCGGCCGGTGCTGCCGGAACAGGACCGGCCGGCCCGTGCCGACGAGGATCGCGGTCGCGACGACCAGCATGACCGGTGCCGTGGGGACGAGCAGCAGGCCGGCCACCACCACGTCCATGGCGCGCTTCACCCGGTCGTACGCCACGTGGTCGACCGCGCGGTGCCGAGCGGTCACGGATGCGCCCCGAGGAATTCGGTGATGGCGGCGGTGACCCGGGAGATCTGCTCCTCGGTCAGCGCGGATCCGCTCGGCAGGGCGAGGCCCCGCTCGAAGAGCCGCTCCGCGGCGCCGCTGAGCAGCGTCCCGGCGCCGGCGAAGAGGGGCTGGAGGTGCATCGGCTTCCAGACCGGCCGGGTCTCGATCTCCGCCGCGGCGAGGTGTGCCCCCAGGTCACCGGCCCGCCAGCCGGCGCGCTCGGGGTCGACGACGATGACGGTGAGCCAACAGTTGCCCCCCGGATCCCCGTCGGCCAGGACCTCGACCCCGGGTACGGCGGCGAAGAGCTTGGCGTAGTGCTCCCGGAGGCGGCGGCGCCGGTCCAGCATGTCGTCCAGGCGGCCGAGCTGGGCCCGGCCCAGCGCGGCGAGCACGTTGCTGAGCCGGTAGTTGTAGCCCACCTCGTCGTGCTCGTAGTGGACGGCGGGACGACGGGCCTGGGTGGACAGGTGGCGGGCCCGGGCGATCAGCGCCGCCTCGTCCGAGAGCAGCATCCCGCCGCCGGAGGTGGTGATCATCTTGTTGCCGTTGAACGAGAGCACGCCGGCGTCGCCGAACGAGCCGGCCGCCCGGCCCCGGTAGGAGGCGCCGAGGGCTTCCGCCGCGTCCTCGACGACGGGCACCTCCGCATCCCGGCAGAGGCCCAGCAGCGCGTCGTAGTCCGCGCAGCTGCCGAACATGTCGACCGAGACGAGGGCGGCGATGCGCCGCCCGGCGCGCCGTAGCCGGTCGATCAGTTCCGCGGCCAGCGCGACGTCGAGGTTGCCGGTGGCGGGGTCGCAGTCCACGAAGACCGGGGTGGCTCCGGTGTAGACGGCCGCGTTGGCGGTGGCGACGAAGGTCAGCGTCGGCACGATGACGACCTGTCCCGGTCCGGCGCCGAGGGCGAGCAGGGCGAGGTGCAGGGCCGCGGTCCCGGAGTTGAGGGCCAGCGCGTGCCGGACACCCACCCGCTCGGCCACCTCCCGCTCGAACGCGTCCACCTCGGGGCCCAGCGGCGCGACCCACCCCGACCGCAGCGCCCGGAGCACGCCGGCTTCCTCGGCCGGGCCGACGTCCGGCGGCGACAGGTGAATCCGTTCCGTCAGGAGCATGAGGATTCCTCGTGGGAGTGCGGCAGCTTACACGCGCTCAACGATCCAGATCAGCAGGCGGTTTCGTCCCATTTGGCGTGCTGGTCGGTCTCGCCGGGATCCGCGCCGCCCGGCCGATGGAGCCGGGCCATGGGCATCGGGAGGAGGCCCGGGCCGGGACGGACGGTAGAGTTCGCGGCCGGCGGCGGGACGGCCGCCCGAATCCAGGAGCCTCCCCGTGCTGCATCTGAGGATCATCGCGCCGACCGACCAGTCGGCGGCGGTGGCGGATCTCCTCGCCGACGACCCGGGCGTCGCGCACCTGGCCGTCGTCCCCGGCGCCGCCCGTCAGCCGGCCGGTGACCTCATCCTCTGCGACGTCGTCCGGGAGAGCGCCGACCACCTGCTGCGGCAACTCCAGGACCTCGGCGTGGAGGCCCGGGGTGGAATCTCGGCCGACGACGTCGAGCTGACCCTCTCCTCGGCCGCGGAACAGGCCGCCCGCGACGCGCCGGGGCACGGCGAGGACGCGGTGGTCTGGGACGAGATCGCGGCCAAGACCGGCGAGCAGACGGTGCTGACCGGCACCTTCCTGGTGCTGATCATCGTCGCCACCATGATCGCCGGCATCGGGGTCCTGCTCGACCAGCCCATCCTGATCGTCGGCGCGATGGTGGTCGGCCCCGAGTTCGGCCCGCTGGCGGCGCTCTGCGTAGCCCTGCTGCGCCGCAATCCACGCGTCATCGGCCGTTCGATCAAGGCCCTGGTGGTGGGCTTCCTGGCGGCCATGCTGGGCACCGTGCTTAGCACCTGGGCGCTCACCGCCGCCGGGCTGGTCGACCGGGGGATGCTGCTGGCCGACCGGCCGCTGACCGATTTCATCTGGCGGCCGGACGCGCTCTCCTGGGTGGTCGGCCTGCTCGCCGGCGTGGCCGGCATGCTCTCGTTGACGGCGAAGAAGTCCGGCTCCCTGGTCGGGGTGCTGATCTCGGTCACCACCGTGCCGGCCGCCGCGAACGTCGCCGTCGCCGCCGCGTACGGAGTGTGGCCCGAGGCCGGCGGGTCGGCGCTCCAGTTGGTGATCAACCTGTGCGCGATCGTGCTGGCCGGGATGCTGACCCTGGTCGTGCAGCAGCTCTGGTGGTGGCGCGTCGGCCGGATCCGGCGGCGCACGGCGCGGGAGCGGGTGACCGGGCGGCGCTGAGCCGGCTCAGTCCCAGTCGTCGCCGGCGGCCAGCCGGCGGTGGAGCAGGTCGCGCAGCGGGATCGACTCGCCGTCGCGACCGCCCCGCCCCACCACCAGCGGCGCCGGTTCGGGCCGGGGATCCGCGCCGAAGAGCCGGGACCGCACGCTGGCCGGGACGGTCAGCAGGTGGAAGCGCCCCTCGGTGTCCACGGCCCGACTGCGGGCGCGGTCGACGTACCAGCCGGTGAGCCGGGTGCGGTAGCGGCTGCGACCGTCGTAGGACCGGGCGACGAGCCGGGTGGTGCGCAGGCCGCGCCGGGTCGCCTCGGCGGCGAACCAGGCGACCAGCTCGGCCGCCTCCGCCTGCTCGGCCGCGCGGGCCCGCTCGTCCGCCGCGGCGTGCGCCCGTACCGCGCGGCGCTGCCGCTCCCGCCACTCCAGGTCGTCGTCCACGCCCACGCCCGCGACGGTACGCCCCACCGCCCGCACCCGGAACCATGCCGGTTCCCGGCCTCGTGGCAACCCGTCGGGCCGACCCGCCCGCGGCACCGCCCGGTGCGGTGGCCCGGCGTCGACCCGACGGGTGCCGAACGGTCAGGCGAGGCCGGCGCGGCGCAACGCCTCGAGCATCTCGCTGTTGGCCGGTGCCGGCGCGCCCCGGCCCTGCCGCTGCGGCCCGCCCCGGGATCCGCCCCGGTCACCGCGCCCGCCACCCTGACCGCCCCGGTTACCGCCCTGGCCGCCCGGGGTACCACCCTGACCGCCCCGGGTACCGCCCTGGGCCCCCCGGGCCGCACCCTGGTCGGGGCGCCCTCCGCCGCGCTCGCGCCGCCCACCGTCGCCGGACGACCGGCCGCCGCCCGGGGCCGCCTCGTCCTCCAGCCGCAGGGTCAGTGAGATCCGCTTGCGGGGCACGTCCACGTCGAGCACCTTGACCCGGACCACGTCGCCGGACTTCACCACGTCCCGCGGGTCCTTGACGAAGGTGTTCGACATGGCCGAGACGTGCACCAGGCCGTCCTGGTGCACCCCGACGTCCACGAACGCGCCGAACGCGGCCACGTTGGTGACCACGCCCTCCAGCAGCATGCCGGGGACCAGGTCGCCGATCTTCTCCACGCCCTCGACGAAGGTGGCCGTCTTGAACGCCGGTCGCGGGTCCCGGCCCGGCTTCTCCAGCTCGCGCAGGATGTCGGTGACGGTGGGCAGGCCGAACGTGTCGTCCACGAAGTCGGTCGCCTTCAGCCCGCGCAGGATCGTCGACCGGCCGATCAGCGAGCGCAGGTCCTGCCCGGTGCTGGCCAGGATCCGCCGCACCACCGGGTACGCCTCGGGGTGCACGCTGGACGAGTCGAGCGGGTCGTCGCCGCCGGGGATGCGCAGGAAGCCGGCGCACTGCTCGAACGCCTTCGGGCCGAGCCGCGCCACCTTCTTCAGCTCCGCCCGGGTGCGGAACGGGCCGTTGGCGTCCCGGTGCAGCACGATGTTCTCGGCCAGTCCGGCGCCGATGCCGGAGACCCGGGTGAGCAGGGGAGCGGACGCGGTGTTCACGTCCACGCCGACGGCGTTGACGCAGTCCTCGACCACCGCGTCCAGCGAGCGGGAGAGCTTCACCTCGGACAGGTCGTGCTGGTACTGCCCGACGCCGATCGAACGCGGGTCGATCTTGACCAGTTCCGCGAGGGGATCCTGGAGCCGGCGGGCGATGGAGACCGCGCCGCGCAGCGACACGTCCAGCCCGGGCAGCTCCTGGGAGGCGTACGCGGAGGCGGAGTAGACCGACGCGCCGGCCTCGGAGACCACCACCTTGGTGAGGTCGAGCTGCGGATACCGCTTGATCAGCTCGCCGGCGAGCTTGTCGGTCTCCCGGCTCGCGGTGCCGTTGCCGATGGCGATCAGCTCCACCCCGTGCGCCCCGGCCAGCTTCGCCAGGGTCTCGACGGAGGCGTCCCACTGGCGGCGCGGCTCGTGCGGGTAGATCGTGTCGGTGGCGACCACCTTGCCGGTGGCGTCCACCACGGCGACCTTCACGCCGGTGCGCAGGCCCGGGTCGAGGCCCATGGTGGGGCGGGTGCCGGCGGGCGCGGCGAGCAGCAGGTCGCGCAGGTTGGTGGCGAAGACCCGGACGGCCTCCTCCTCGGCCGCCTGCCACAGCCGCATCCGCAGGTCCGCGCCGAGGTGGATGAGGATCCGGGTACGCCAGGCCCAGCGCACCGTGTCGGCCAGCCACTTGTCGGCGGGCCGCCCCTGGTCGCTGACGCCGAACCGGCCGGCGATGGCCGCCTCGTAGCGGGTCGGGCCGGTGACCACGGCGTCCGAGTCGCCCTCGCCCTCCGGGTCCATGGTCAGGTCGAGCACGCCCTCCTTCTCGCCCCGGAACATGGCCAGGATCCGGTGCGAGGGGAGCCGGGTGTACGGCTCGGCGAAGTCGAAGTAATCGGCGAACTTGGCGCCGGCGGCCTCCTGGCCGTCGCGTACCCGGGAGACCAGCCGGCCCCGCGACCACATCTGCCCGCGCAGCGTGCCGATCAGGTCGGCGTCCTCGGCGAACCGCTCGATGAGGATGTTCCGCGCCCCCTCCAGCGCGGCGGCCGCGTCGGCGACGCCCTTGTCGGCGTCGACGTAGCCGGCGGCCGTCCCGCGCGGGTCCTGCCCCGGGTCGGCCAGCAGCGTGTCGGCCAGGGGCTCCAGCCCGGCCTCGCGGGCGATCTGCGCCCGGGTCCGCCGCTTCGGCTTGTACGGGAGGTAGATGTCCTCCAGCCGGGACTTCGAGTCGGCCGCCATGATCTGGGCTGCCAGGGCCTCGTCGAGCTTGCCCTGGCTCCGGATGGACTCCAGCACCGCGGCGCGCCGCTCGTCCAGCTCGCGCAGGTAGCGCAGCCGCTCCTCGAGGGTGCGCAGCTGGGCGTCGTCGAGCAGGCCGGTGGCCTCCTTGCGGTAGCGGGCGATGAACGGCACGGTGGCGCCGCCGTCGAGCAGCTCCACGGCCGCGCGTACCTGCCGTTCGGCGACGCCGAGCTCGTCGGCGATCCGCTGGTGCACAGACTGGGTCACGATCTGATCCGCCTTTTCCGGTGGGTTCCGCAGTGCATTGTGCCGTTCCGTCGGTCACCGGCCGCGCCGCACCCGCCGCCCGCGCCGGCGCAGCATGGGCGGACGCGTCGCCGCAGGCCGGCCGGCTGCGCTAGCGTGGCGATCATGGAACCACCTGCCGACCCGCGGGCGCGGCGGCTCTTCGGCGGCAGCTCCCGGGCCCTCGGCGACCTTGCCGCCAGCCCGTTCCGGGCCGACCGGGACCGGATCGTGGCCTCGCCCTTCTTCGCCCGGCTGAACGGGGTCACCCAGGTGGTCAGCCCGGGTGGTTCGGGCCTGCTGGTGCACAACCGGCTCACCCACAGCCTGAAGGTGGCCCAGGTGGCCCGGGCGGTCGCCGAGCGGCTCACCGCCGACGAGCAGCACCGCGCCCTGCTGGAGAAGCTCGGTGGCTGCGACCCGGACGTGGTGGAGGCGGCCGCGCTCGCCCACGACCTCGGCCACCCGCCCTTCGGGCACCTGGGGGAGCGGGTGCTGGACCGGTTGGCTCGGCAGCGGCTCGGCCTGGCCGACGGCTTCGAGGGCAACGCGCAGTCGTACCGCATCGTGACCAGCACCGAGATCCGGGGCGCGGCGACCACCGGGTTGGACCTCACCGCCGCGGTTCGGGCGGCGATGCTGAAGTACCCGTGGACCCGGCTGGATCACCCGGACCCGCACCCGCGTCACCTCGACCCGGCGCCCCGGGGCGCCACCCCGCCACCGGACGACCCGGAGAGCGGGTCGGCGAAGTTCGGGGCGTACCGGACCGAGGTGGACGACCTGCGGCAGGCCCGCGAGCCGTTCGCCGGACGGATCCCGGACTGGCAGCAGACCCCCGAGGCATCCATCATGGACACCGCCGACGACATCGCGTACGCCATCCACGACGTGGAGGACTTCTACCGGGTCGGGGTGCTCCAGCAGGGCGCGGTGGCCGCCGAGCTGATGGCCTGGCAGCGGGAGAGCGGGCACTTCCGGGCCATCACCGACGCCGCCCTGGCCGCCGCGGCCCGCCGGCCCGGCGCGGCGATCGAGCGGCTGCGCCGGCAACTGCACCGCAAGGACGCCTGGATCGCCGACGACGAGGCGTTCGCCGCCGCGGTCGAGCACGTCCGCGAAGAGTTGGTGGAGGGGCTGCTCGCGCTGCCCTTCGACGGCTCGATCGAGGCGGAGCAGTACGTGGCCCGCTTCTCCGCCCGCTGGTCCACCCGGTTCGTCGAGTCGATCACCGTCACCCCCGAGCCGGGCCCGCGCTCCGGGTACGTGCTGCTGGCCGAGGCGCAGTGGCACGAGGTGCAGGTGCTCAAGTTCGTCCACCACCGGTTCGTGCTGGCCCGCCCCGACCTGGCCCTGCACCAGCGCGGTCAGGCCCGGCTGCTGGGCACCCTGGTCGAGGCGCTCTGGGAGTGGCTGCTCGACCCGGAGGAGGAGTCCCGGCTGCCCCGCCGGCTGCACGACCTGGTGGAGCTGGCCGAGGCGGAGCTGCACCCGCGTACCAAGGACCGGATCGGCCGGGCCCGCGGCCGGGCCATCGTCGACTTCGTCGCCCAGCTCACCGACGGCCAGGCGGTGGCGATGCTGGACGCCCTCTCCGGCCGCTCCGGCGCCCTCTGGACGGACGCCTTCGTCCTCTGAGCCGACCCGGCCGGGCCGGACCGCTCAGGCGATCGCCTGCCACCAGCCGTCCACGGCCGGCGGGTCGTCCACCACCACCCGTTCGCCGGGCCGCGGCACCGCCAGCCGGACGTCCCGGGCCTTCGCCTCCACCCAGAGCCGGTTGACCGGCTCGGCCCAGTCGTGCAGGGCCAGGTTGAACGTCGCCCAGTGCACCGGGAGGAACAGCCCGCCTCGCAGGTCGAGGTGGGCGGCGACCGCCTCCTCCGGGAACATGTGGATGCTCGGCCAGGCCCGGTCGTACGCGCCGATCTGCATCAGCGTGACGTCGAACGGGCCGTGCTCGGCGCCGATCTCCGCGTACCCGTCGAAGTAGCCGGAGTCACCGGTGTAGAACGCCTTGCGGTGCGCGCCCGCCACCACCCAGGAGCTCCAGAGCGTGCCGTCGCGGCGCAGCCCCCGGCCGGAGAAGTGCTGGGCGGCGGTGGCGGTGATGGTCAGGCCGCCCACCCGGTGGCTCTCCGACCAGTCCAGCTCGACGATCCGCTCCTCCGGCACGCCCCACCGGTCGAGGTGGGCGCCGACGCCCAGCGGCACCAGGAACGGCGCCGACTGGTGGGCCAGCAGCCCGCGTACCGTCGCCAGGTCCAGGTGGTCGTAGTGGTCGTGCGAGATCAGGATGGCGTCCACCGGGGGCAGCTCGTCGAGGCGTACCGGCGGCTCGTGGATCCGGCGCGGGCCGACCAGGGCCGAGGGGGAACACCGGTCGCTCCAGACCGGGTCGACCAGCACCCGGTGCCCCTCGATCTCGATCAGCGCCGAGGCGTGGCCGTACCAGACGACGTTGAGCTCCCGGGCCGGGTCGGACACGGGCGCGGCCGACGGGCGCAACAGCGGCACCCCGCCGTCGGGTCGCCGCTTCTGCTTGCCGAAGATCAGCTCCTTGACCAGGTTGCGGCCCGGGTCCGCGACCATCGTCCGGGTGCTCGACGGGTTGTGGAAGGTGCCGTCGCGGAACCGTGGCGAGCGGATCGCCCGCTCCGCCCGCGCGCCGGTGAGCCGGCCGCCGAGCTGCGCCGGGACGTCCCGCCCCACCCAGGCCACCCCGGCCAGCGCCGCCACCCCGGCCATCCGCCACAGCCGACGGCCGAGCGCCCGCTCTACCGCCCGATCCGCTGTCTCGCCCATCGTCGTCCCCTCCGCCGTGTCCCGCAGTACACGGTAGCCATCCCGAAGCCGTCGCGCCCTCGCGCTCAGCCCAGCCGGCGCCGGACCGCCGAACCGACCGTAGTGCCCATCCCGCCGACCGAACGGACCACCTGCGACAGGTCCGGCAGCCAGCCGCCGCGCACTGACTCGCCGGCCGGGTTGGGCGTGAACACGATGCCGTCGTGCGGCGCCACCGGCCGGTCGCACAGCCCCGCCCGCCGCATCAGCGGGCCGACCAGCAGGTCGTACACGCCGGGCAGGACGGTGAAACCGAACCGCATCACCACGTTGAGCCGGCCCACCGACACCTCCCGGCGCGGCCGGTCGGTGCAGTCCACCATCGCCCGGGCCACCCGTTGCGGGGTGGTGACCCCCACTTGGCGGCGACGTAGCCGCTCAGGTAGGGCGCGGTGATGTGCCCGTGCACCGAGCCGGTGAGGATGAGGGTGCCCGCCGAGGCGGCCCGGAAGTGCCGCAACGCCACCCGGGCCACCGCCGCGGCGGCGAGCAGGTCGGTGCGGACCACCTGCTCGAAGACCCGCTCGGGCACCTCGTCGAACCGTCCGTACGCCATCACCGCGGCGGTGTGCACCCAGACGTCGATGCCGCCGAACGCCGCCAGCGCGGCGCGGGCCAGCCCGCCCACCGCGTCGGGCATGGTCACGTCGGTCGCTTCGGCGAGCACCGGCGCGCCGGCGGCCCGGCACTCCTCGCGTACCTCGGCGAGGGTGGCGGGGGAGCGGGCCGCGAGGACCAGACGGTCCCCGCGCCCGGCGAACGCCTGGGCCGCCGCCCGGCCGATCCCGCTGGTCGCGCCGGTGATCACCACCGTCCGGGTCACGGCGCGAGCACGACCTTGACGCAGCCGTCCTGCTTCTTCTGGAACATCTCGTACGCCTGCGGCGCCTGCTCCAGCGGCGGCCGGTGGGTACGCAGGTCCTCGACCCCGAGCGGGTCGTCGTCGCCGGCGAGCAGCGGCATGATCTCGTCCACCCAGCGCTTCACGTGGCACTGCCCCATCCGCAGTTGGATGCCCCGGTCGAACATTTCCACCAACGGCATCGGATCCCGCTCGCCGCCGTAGACGCCGGAGACGGAGACCGTGCCGCCCCGGCGGACCGCCTTCACCGCCGCGTACAGCACGACGAGGCGGTCGACGCCGGCCTTGTCGGTCATCGTCTGCGCCAACTTGTCGGGCAGCAGCCCGGCGGCCGTCTGCGCAACCTTGCCCAGCGGGGCGCCGTGCGCCTCCATGCCGACGGCGTCGATCACCGCGTCCGGGCCGCGCCCGTCGACCAGGTCGATCAGCGCGCCGGGGACGTCGTCCAGGGCCGACACGTCGAGCACCTCGATGCCGTGCCGGCGGGCCATCTCCAGCCGCTCCGGCACCAGGTCGAGCCCGATCACCCGGTCGGCGCCGAGGTGCCGGCCGATCCGGGCGCAGAACTGCCCCACCGGGCCGAGCCCGAAGACGGCGAGGGTGCCGCCGCGCGGGGTGTCCGCGTACTTCACCGCCTGCCAGGCGGTGGGCAGGATGTCGGAGAGGTATAGCCAGCGCTCATCAGGGCCGGTCTCGGGGACTTTGATCGGGCCGAACTGGGCCTGCGGGACCCGCAGGTACTCGGCCTGCCCGCCCGGCACCGAGCCGTAGAGCGAGGTGTAGCCGAACAGCGCGGCGCCCTTGCCCTCGCTCGTGACCTGCGTCGTCTCGCACTGCGCGTAGAGCTGCCGCGCGCACATCCAGCACGAGCCGCAGGAGATGTTGAACGGGACGACCACCCGGTCGGCCACCTTCAGCCGGGTCACCCCCGGGCCGACCTCCTCGACGATGCCCATCGGCCCGTGCCCCAGGACGTCGCCGGGCTTCAGGTACGGCCCGAGCACCTCGTACAGGTGCAGGTCGGAGCCGCAGATGGCGGTGGAGGTGATCCGGAGGATCGCGTCGGTCGGCTCCTCGATCCTGGGGTCCGGGACGTCCTCGACCCGGACGTCACGCTTACCTTGCCAGGTCAGTGCCTTCATGCCTGAATGTCCCCTCTTTGGTGCCGTCCATCGGACTGCTACCCGCGCTGGGAGGCTTGAACCGGTCGCTGGGGACCTCCGCTCTCCAGGCGGCGGGTCGTGCGTTGCGGTGCGTGGTTGGTTGCGGTGGGGGTGTGGCCCGCCGTGACCGGCTCCGGGCGGTCAGGCTTGATCCCTGCGCCGGTCACGGCGGGCCACACCCCTGACGTGGTCCCGGTCCGCTCGTGCGTCCCCGGCCGGGCGGTTCGCGTGTCCCGTCGATGTCGTCCCGGGTTGCGGCAGGTTGGTGCGTGGCGGGTGTTGAGAGGTCGTGTTCTGGCGAGATCGTCGCGGGTTGCGGCAGCTTGGTGTCTCCGGGTGGTGATACCGCGGTGTGCCCGCAGGTTGTGTGGATCTTGGCGGTCGGCGTGAGACGGCCCGTGCGGTCTGGCCGAGATGTCCGGTTCTGGGTGTGACCGGCGGCATCCTCAGCCCGGAATCGTGGCCGGCCCGGGGTCGTTACACATCGCGTACGACCGAGTACCTGGCCCGCTCGACCGGGTCGGATGGTCGGGCCCCGGGAATGGTGGTGGGCCGGTGGTCGTTACACATGGTCCCGGCGCCGCGACGAGGCCCCCGCCCCGCGGCTGGCACCGGGCAGAGACTTTCCCCCTTGCACTCTTTTGAGCGCCTGACGGTGCTTGCGCATGTCCCGGCCCCCACCGGGTGTGCGCCGACCCCCCAAGGAGCTTTTGTCATGAACACGATGCTGCGTAAGAGCGTGCTGGGTATTGCTGGTCTGGCTTTCACCGGT
>NZ_JBHSBP010000046.1:0-9051 GCF_042650725.1 Micromonospora sp. GCM10011541 | reverse complement strand
AGAAGCCCTCCGAGATATTCACCGAACTCGTCGAGGCAAATGCTTCCACTGGCTGAACCCGCCTTCCTCAGGCTTCGCATTGAGTGCTGCGAGTGCCTCCGGAGTCGGCGGGACTTGCCAGAATCCCTCACCGACCATCAGGATGCCGTCGGCATTCACATGCCGACCCGCCAGCTCCAGCGTCTCGCCGAATCCGCCGAACGCGTGTGTCGACCCGACGCACAACACCAAGTCCTAATCGCCGTCAGGCACGTACGTCCGGGCGTCGCGCTCGTGCAGTGTGAGCCGGTCGGCGAGGCCGCGTTCGGCGGCGGCGCCGGCGGCGCGTTCGAGGGCGTACCGGCTGACGTCAACGCCGTCCGCGTGCCCGTCGGGGTAATGAGCGAGGGCCTGCAGCGCCCAGGATCCCTCTCCGCAGCCTAGGTCGAGGACACGAGCCGCCGGTTGGCGACCAGCTCGGCGCAGGAGCCGGTTGAGGTTGACACCGAAGATCGGGGCCGCGATCGGGTGGTGCGAGTGCGCGATGCTGCTGAGCCGTTGACGATCCACCGCCAAAGTCAACACGAGTCCGGTCGAGGCCCGCACTCGAGTTGTCATGCCACGCGCGGTCGGCGGCAGATCCGGATGTTCATGACCACAACTGGGCGCGGCTCGACCAGGATGCTCTTGGGCCCAGCGTTCGGCCCAGGTTTTGGCCGACCAAGCGACTTGCGGGACCCAGCGGCACACGACCGCCTGGACCTGCTCGCCGCGTCTGCGGGCCATCACGTCCTGTCCAGATCGACGGCGAGGCGGAATGCATCGCGTCAGTTGTCGCCGTCGAGGACCTCGCGCAGCTTGCGCGCGAAGGCCTCGGGTTGGCCGGGGTAGCCGAAGTCGCCACCGACGAAGCCGCCGTGATGGCTGGGGAACACGGTCGGCTGCTGGCCGAGCAGTTCGGCGGTGACCACCGCGGTGCGCCCGGTGAAGATGCCCGCGGACTCCTCACCCACGGCGATCACGATGCGTGTCGGCGCCGCGGCCAGCGCGTCCAGGTCGGGACGGTAGCTGCTGACCGCCCAGGACCGGTCCGATAGCAGCGGATCATCACAGAGCCGTCGTCCTCGCTCGGCATCCCGAACTGACCCGGATCCGGCGCGGGCTGGGCGAAGTAGTCGTCGGTGAACTCGCCTCGCCACGAGGTCATGGCGATGAAGGCCGCCATGCCGGCATTCGACCCCCTGGCCTCGTAGGCGTCGCGAACGCCGCTGCGGGCGCGCTCGGCAGCCTCGGCATCGGGGAGCACCGGGATGAGTGGTGGCTCGTGGGCCACCAGGGTGGTCACGTCGTGGGGATAGGCCGCCACCAGCGCCAGCGCGGTCACCGCGCCGCCACTGCTGGCGAACATCTCGACCGGTCCAACGCCCAGCGCCTCGATAACGGCGTGGACGTCGGTGGCCTGGACAGTGGGGGCATTGTCGACCCGGCCGTCCTTGCGGCTGCTGCGGCCAAGACCGCGTGGGTCATAGGTGACCACGGTGCGGTCGGAGAAGTGTGAGGCCAACGTAGCGAAGCCGCTGGCGTCCATCGGCTGGCCGATCATGAACAGTGGTGGACGTCCGTCGGCCGTCGGCAGCGGGCCGCGCACGTCGTAGACGATGTCGGCCTCGGCGGTCTCCAGTATGTGCGTGTTCGTCATGACAGTGTTGAACTCCTCCCGTGGTGAAAACTCATCGGACCCTGCGCCCACGCGCCGGCACCTGGCCTGGCAGAAAGCCGTCAAGCAGGCCCGGCACCCCGTCCCTACCCGACTCCCGCCGCACGAGCCATGGCCGACCAGCCGGCGGCGCAGCGCGAGCGCTCCAGAACGTTACGCCTCAGGCACTCGCTCATCGGCAGAAGCGGATGTGCCGCCCGGTCGATGCCGCATCGCTGGTTACTGATCGTCACGGCGGCGCCGACAGTCTCGTGGATTTCGCCGGGTCCGCTGGTCGGCTTCGCAAGCGATTGAAGCGTCGGATTTGCCTCCGCTCATCGCATCGGCTACCTGCAGCAGGGATACCCCATCACTGAGCGGATGGGTGTGGCAGATGGTCCGGCTCGGCGGCCACGGGGGCAACCGCCGAGCCGGATACCGGCAACATATCGTCAGCTCGTCAGGCTCCGCGTCCGCGTACCGGACTCGGGCCTTGCCTGCTCAGTTCGCACCGTGGGCCGGGTGGCTGATCCGCATTGCAACCCATCGGCTGGTTGAGGGGCGGAGCCGACAACCACCTGCCTGGTCTGCACCGATCGCGCGGACCACACCGCTGCGGGCGAGGGACGGACCGTCGATCAGGGAGCCGCGGCCCGACCTGTCCGCGGTGGCCAGTAGCGGCGGACGGTGCGTTCGGAACGGCCGATCCGCGTGGCGATCTGTGCTGCGTGCAGCCTCGGGTCGCGCCGGTACCAGTAGGCCACGGCGTCGGCCGTCCCCTATGGCACGGAACCGTCGTCGCCGAAGCCCACACCTGGTGTTGCCAGCACCTGCGCCGAGCCGTCATTTGGCTCCGGCCGCGTTGCGCCTGGGGCGAGTTCGTCACCCACCCCCAGTCGCTTCTGGTCGGCGGATGGTGCCGGCGCGACCGGCCGGTCAGCGTGGGATGGGCCAAGCGCGTCGCGGCCGCTTGCCGCTGGCACGGACAACCGGTTCGCGTCGGCATCGTGCGCCACGGGACCCGCACCCGCGGGCCGGGCCGCTGCGCGTGCGCTGGTGATGGCGGACGTCAGCGCGACGGGACCGGCTATGTGTGGCGAGGCGGCTGGAATGGATGAGGGCGCCGAGGGGCGCTTCGGGGCCATCGGGACCGGCGCCGTCGCAGGGGCGGATTCGGCCATCTTTGCCGGTGCGGGTCGCTGCTCGTAGGTGTCCGTGCGGATGCGCCCGGCGATCTCGACCAGGCTGACGCTGGCGACGATGACGAGTCCGTCGACCGGGATGGGCAGCAGGTACGCGGCGACGGCTTCGGTTTCGCCGTTGCGGGCGGCGACGCCCACCATGTGCCAGTAGGAGAGACCCAGGCGGCGATGCCGGCGATCCCGGCGGTCGCGACGAGCCGGACGGCGCCGAGGGACCGGCGGTGGGTGGGCACCCGGGAAATCAATTCGACGGTGAGCAGCAGCGCCAGGGCGGCCAAGCGGCGATGAGCTGGCTGATCGGGTTGGGCCGGGCGTGCAGGATGTTGGCGTCCACGGACGCCGCTACGCCGAGGGTGAGGGTGGCACGGACGGCCCACCGCAGCCGCCGCAGATGCCCTGGGGCGGGCAATTGAGCGATGTGCGATCGTGCTGGCGGGGGCGCCGGTACCGGGCGGGGTGGTCATGCGGCTGCTTCCTCCTGCCGGGGCGGGCCGGAGTCCCGCGTGTGGCTGCCCGGTTGCTGCAGCTGGGCGACGAGGTGGTCGGCGAGGGCGATGCTGTCGTCGCTGGGTTCGGCGTCGATCTCGGCGAGGCGGCGGGTGAGTGTCCTGCGGAGGTGGGGTGAGGTCAGTCAGGCGCTGCGGGCGTAGTCGGAGAAGGGGTCTTCGCCTTCGCCGAGTATCAGCGGCACGCCGTACACCGACAGGTCCGGCCTGGGCCGCGCGTACCGCACCCGGTGTCGCCACCGGTGGTGCTCGTAGGCCGTGTCCACCTCGATGTCAGCCACCACGGTGGGCTCGACCTGGGTGTAGCGCAGCGGCTCGGGCCGTTCGAACTGGCCCGACCAGGTGGCCGGTAGTGGATCGGGCCAGGGGTGGGTGACAACACGGCGCTCGGTCGGGCGTGGCGGGGACAGCAGTCTCGCCAGCTCCTGGCGCTGCGGCGTGGCCAGCGGGTGCGTGCGGCCGGTGTATCGGAGCCGGCCGCGCCGGTCGAACCGACCAAGGAGAAGCGTCTCAGGGTTGCGGATGCTGCCGGTGACGCCGCCGACGATCGCCTCCGTGGTGGCACGGGCCCGGAACTTCGCCCACCCTCGCCGGCCAGGCTCATACCGGCTGTCGAGGCGCTTGATCACAACCCCTTCGACGCCGGCCGCGGTCCAGGTGGTCAGCCATTCGCTGACCTCGGTGATGTCGGCGCTCTGCGGGGTGATCGCCAGCTGCGGCGGGGCGCCGGCGAGCAGCCGCACCACCCGGGCACGCCGCTCGATCAGCGGAGCGCCGAGAAGCGGCTCTGCGCCAGCGTCGACGAGTAGGTCGAAGGTGACGTAGTAGGCCGGGTGTTCACGGGCTTCGCGCAGCGGCTGTCGGCCGGCGGTGACCCGCCGCTGCAGCAGGGCGAAGTTCGTCCGCCTCCGCTCCCAGACGACCAGTTCCCCGTCGAGCACCGCGCCGGGCGGGACGAAGGCACGGACCGCGCGCGTGATGTCCGGGAAGTACGGCGTCAGATTCCTGCCGCCGCGCGACTGCAAGTAGACATCCGAAGCTCCCCGGAAGGCCACGGCCCGCCACCCATCCCACTTCGGCTCATAGATCAAGTTCGGACCCTCAGGCACCGAGTCGATCGGCGCGGCCAGCATCGGGGCGACAGGCCGGCGCAGCACAGGCCCACCCGGCGACGTCTCCCACCGCCAGGCCGGGCTCACCCCTCCAGTCCCATCCGCCCGGACCGCGAGCGCCACTCATACGCGTCCCTCCCCCGCCATCGTCGGGCAAAGGGATCGGGCCCCGGGCGAAGATCAGGCACAACGAATGCAGGGGGACCTTGGCATGACGAGCCGAAGGTCGCCCTGGTCGACGGCGTGGAAGCTCGGGTCGAGTGGGCGTCGGTGCTGCCGTTGGGCGCCTCGTCAGTCGGCTACGGCGCGGCGGGTTCCCTCGCGGAGGGTGCGCTGAGGAAGACGACCTTTTGCTGGCTCCTCCATCCGCTCGGCGGCGGGCTACCTCGCAGTCTTCACCGCAGGTCGGCGGCGATCCGGTCGGCGTCGGCGGTCAGGGCGTCGTAGCCGTCGGCGGTGAGCTTGCCATCGCGTCGCAGGTCGCCGAGCTTCTCGCGCAGCTTCTTGAGCTGGTTCTCGGCCTGGTCTGGGTCGCTCTCGGCGATCTCCTTCGCGATCGCGTCCACCTTGGTGTGCAGGTCCTTTGCGGCATCCGGGTTCAACCGGCCGGCTCCCACCTGCTCCTGGATCGACTGGCGCATGCCGGCGATCGGGTCAGCGGGTGGAGTGGGGCTCGGCCTACGCGAGGTGGCCCGAGGGCTCGGTGTCGGGCTGGCCGGGTTGCGGGTGGCGGACGCGACGGTGCGCAGCGTCGGCGTGGCGGGCGCGACGGTGAGCGGCACAGCCGGCACGCGGGGCGCCACAGCGGTGGTGGCCGATGCCGGCGGCGTGGTCGGTCCCGCGATCGAGGTGTGGTCGTCGCGGTCGAGCAGCGTGACGCCGGTCAGGGCGAGCAGCGCGACGCCGAGCAGGGCCGCCATCAGCAGCGCCTCACGCCGATGCCGTGCCGGGCCCGGCCTGGGGCGTGCCGGGCCGCCTGCCTCCGGCCTGGGCGGACGAGCTGTCACCGGCGTGGATCGTCCCGGCCGGCCCGGGTCAGCTGGCGTGACCGCCACGAGGGGAACCGGCGTGCCGGCCCGGGGCAGCAGGGCTGCGAGGCGGTCCCGGACTTCGGCCGCGTCGGGCGGCCGGTCGGCGGGATCTTTGGCCAGCAGTTCGGCGGCCAGGGCGTCCAGCTCGGCGGGTACGTCGGGCCGGCGCTCGCGCAGCGGCGGGGGTGGCTCGTTGACGTGCTGATGCAGCACGCTGAGCGGCTCGCCGGCGAACGGCGGACCGCCGGCGAGCATGGCGTAGAGGGTGCAGCCCAGCCCGTACAGGTCGGTGCGGTGGTCCACCGGCTGGCCGAGGGCCTGCTCGGGAGACATGTAGGAGCTGGTGCCGAGCTTGGTCGCCGGCTCGGTGAGGGTGTTCTCCCCCTGTGCCCAAGGAAGGCGGGCGATGCCGAAGTCGCAGATCTTCACTGTGCCGGTGGCGGTGACGATCAGGTTGCCCGGCTTCACGTCACGGTGCACCACCCCGGCCGCGTGCGCGGCGGCGATCCCGTCGCAGGTCTGTGCGGCGATCGACAACGCCTGCAGGACGGGGAGCGGGCCGTCGGCGAGCAGTGCGGATACCGTCCGCCCCTCCACCAGTTCCATGATCAGGTAGGAGTCGTTCTCCTCGGTGCCGAAGTCGTGGACAGCGACGATGTGCGGATGGGTCAGCCCGGCCGCCGCACGGGCCTCCCGGTCGAAGCGTTCCGCGGCCATCGGCTCCTTCAGGCCGGCCGCGGCGAGCACCTTGATCGCCACAGGGCGGTCGAGGCGCAGGTCGCGACCGCGCCATACCTCACCCATGCCGCCGCTGCCCAGCAGCTCCTCGGTCTGGTAGCGGCCATCCAGCAGACGTCCAAGCACGGCCTCACTGCTCCAACCCAGCGCGCCGCTACACGGGGGGCGGTGACGCGACGGCCGGCATCGGGGTCATCGGACGAACCATCAGGAGTTCCTCATGGTGGACGATCCCCCAAGTTGGTCAACGCGCCATCGGCACCGAGGAAACGACCGGCGGGCGCCGGCTACCCCCCGCTCCGCCGGGCCGCCGAAGCTGCCGCCGTCCGCGTGCAGCTCAACAAGGTCATGACCGCCTCCGCCGCCGACGGCGAACCCGGCGTACCCACCGTCCTCCGCGTGACCGCAGAATCCGCGCTGAGAAGTCGGTGCGCCGGATCTAACTGTCGGAGTCGGGCTCGGCGAGCAAGGGCAGGCCAGCCGGGCTGGTAGTACGCGGAGTGCCAGCCGCTGAATGCCGTTCTGAGCTGGCCCATCATCGGGTCGTCCACGCGGCCCGGCGCGGCGTAGGGCTCCCCTGCCTCGACCCTGGCGAGCCACGCGGTGAACGGTTCGGGTCCGTTGCTCTGTGGGCTCGGGGAACCCTCGTCGAAGACGCCGTTGGTGGTGCCGAGACTGTAGTTCCTGGATGGACAAGCTAGCCGCGCCGGCGATCGCCGAGCTGGGGGTGGCCAGTGACCAAGTGGAGCCCGCGTCGGCGTTGGGTGGTCGTCGTGGTGACGGTGGTCGCGGTGGCCGCGGGCGTGGTCACGATCGCTTGGGTCCGGCGCACCGGGTCGCCCTGGCCGGCCGTGGCCGGCACGCCGTATGAGATTCCACTCGGGTCGGACGGCTGCCCGGTCATCGATGAGCGGCGCCAGTTCGTCGACGCCCCAGGCCCGCTCGTGCCGCCCGGCGCCACCGAGGTCCTGCTGTGCACCACACCCACGGCGCTGCATATCCCGAGCCCCGGGGTGACGGACCCGCCGCGTCAGCGGGTACTGCGTGCCGGGGCCGCCGACTTCGCCGCGCTGCTCAACCGACTACCCAACCGCAACCAGGCCTGGCGGCAGTGGCAGCGGCGGCACAGCGGCTGGTGGCCCGATGCCGCCCCAGAGCCGATGGGCGAGGTCTGCCTGTTGATCGGGTACAGCCACGAACACTCGTTCGTGCTGCGCTACCCGGACCGGCCACCGGTGCCGCTGATCTACACGTGTGGCGGCCAGGCGGGTGGCCTCACCTCGGGCACTCGGACCCGAATGGATCACACCAAACCGCACCTGGTCGACGAGTTCCTGAGCCGCCTCCAGCGGTATTGATCTCGTTGATGAACTTAGTCATCGGAACCAAAAAGGGCATCCCATGACCTGCACCGGGACCTGTCATCGATCGTCATGGGTGTCACTGCTGGTTCACCTCAGACGGACCAAAGACGGCCTGATCTTGATGCCAGGTCGGGCTACCCGCAGCAGTGCCGACCGGTTGGCCACGCCTGGTCCCGGTCCTGGTCGACAGTCCTGAATCTATGGATTGCCGGCGACGCGGTCGCTGAACGCTCGATACGGAGGTGGGGAGCCTCGGCCGGTCGGTCTGGGGTTCCAAGGGTTCGGCTCGTTGCTGTACTTCCGTGCTGTACGGCAACAGGGTTGAGCCGTGGTTGCCTTGCCGGCGTCTGCGACTGTGGTGGCATGGACAACCGGTTCCGCCGGCTGCCGCCGCGGATCGAGCCTCGATACCAGACACACGATGTCTCCGATCCGCCCCCGTTGCCCGATGTGGGGGAAACGAGTTGGTTGACGCCGGCTGGGGAGGTAGCGGGTTTCGAGCGGTTGGCTTCCGCCGTTGCCCGCAATTCCGACCGGACCGGCCCGAACTCTGTGCGGCAGCGGCGGCATGGCCGAGTGCTGGTGATCCTCTACATTGCCTTGGCGCTGGGGATAGTCGCCGTGGGGATCGTCCTGCGCGTTCGTTGATCATTTTCCGGGAGCTCGGCGTCCGGTGGTCGTCTGTAAGCCCTCTGCCTCCACTGGGAAAGACCCCCGCCGGGGGGAGCCTGATCGCGGTCGTCAGCCAGCGCCAACAGGTGTCGTCCTACGCGCTCACGCTCGGCGGCACTGTCGCTCCTTCCGACCGGCGTCGTCGCGTGGTGCGCCTCTTGCTGACGCGTTGCTGACTCCGCCTGACAACGGCTGGCCCGCGTCCTACTTCTGGTCCTGGTCTCGCTCGTCGCGGACGTCCAAGGATTACCGGCGAGGCGGTTGCTACGCGCCGGAACTCCGGTCGGACCCGCTACGCCGCCTTACGGCCGCTGGCCAGGTTCCGACGGCAGGCCGTAGCGCTAATGGCGCTTCTGATGCCGTCGAACCTGGTCCTGTAACAGCGCGAGGCGGCGATTGATGTCCGCGAGCTGGGTTGCTGCCTGCTGCGCGCGGACATGCAGCTCTTCCAGATCCAGTCTGAGCTGTTCCTCGGTGTCGACCTCGACCGGCGCGGGCACCTCGGCGGTGGTCATGGTCATGCCTGTTCTCCCCACGATCGAGCAACCCGAGGAGGGGCCCCGGGTTGGGCAGAACGTACCCCGCCATCTGAGCAGGGAAACGATCGTCGGCTGACCGCCCACGGGTGGGCGCGCCGGGTAGAAGGCGATCAGGCGGTTGGGCGGACAAGGTTTGCGAGACGCGTGTAAGAGGTCGCGCAAATAGGTTGGCGGGGCACGGGCCGGTAGGAGACGGGCACAGGCATCAGTGA
>NZ_JBHSBP010000045.1:0-4281 GCF_042650725.1 Micromonospora sp. GCM10011541 | reverse complement strand
CCCACCAACCGGCTCTCCCTGCACGACCTGGTGCTGCACGGCGACGCGCCCCGCGACGTGCTCGCCGACCCCAAGTTGGAACGCGACCCGGCCGTTGCGCACCAGCTCTACGCGCTCGCGGCCCCGCACCCGCGGGACGTGTTCGTGGTCGCCTCCCAGTCCGGCATCAACGGCTCGGTCGTCGAGCTGGCGACGCTGGTGAAGGAGCGCGGCCATCCGCTGATCGCGGTCACCTCGGTCGAGCACACCGCACGGGTCGCCCCACGGCACCCGTCCGGGCACCGGCTCGCCGACCTCGCCGACGTCGTGCTGGACAACGGCGCGCCGTTCGGCGACGCACTGCTGCCGCTCGAGGGCGGCGGCGCGGTCTGTGCGGTCTCGTCGGTCACCGCCGCGCTGCTGGCGCAGCTGCTGACCGCCGAGGTCGTACGACGGTTCCACCAGGCCGGGGAGGTACCCCCTATCTACCTCTCCGCCAACGTCCCCGGTGGGGACGAGCACAACCTCGCCCTCGAGTCGCGGTACGCCGGGCGCCTCCGGCGGACCGCCTGACCCGGACACCACAAGGAGAGACAGAGATGTCGATTACCCCCGAGAACCTCGGTGACCTCAGCCGCCGGACCCTGCTGCGGCTGGCCGGCGCGGCCGGGCTGCTCGCCACCCTGGCCGCCGGCCTGCTCAGCGCCTGCGCCGGCAGCGAGCCGAGCAAGTCCGACGACACCGGCGCCGCGAAGAGCAAGGACAACCCGTTCGGTGTCAAGGACGGCAGTGCCGTCAAGGTGGTCATCTTCAACGGCGGCCTGGGCGACCAGTGGGCCAAGGAAGACAAGGTCGTCTTCAACGCCAAGCACCCGAACATCACGGTCAACATGTCTTCCACCCAGAAGATCAAGACCGAAGAGCAGCCGAAGATGGCGACGCAGCCGAGTGACCTGGTCATGAACTCGGGCGCTGACATGATGGACCGCAGCACGCTGATCAACGAGGGCGCCATCGAGCCGCTCGACGACCTGCTCACCGCGCCCGCCTGGGACAGCGAGGGCACCGTCGCGGACTCGCTGCTGCCGGGCACGGTCGGCGACGGCACCCAGAACGGCAAGTTCTACGTCGTGAACGTGGCGTACACGGTGTGGGGCAACTGGTACAACGCGGCGCTGTTCAAGAAGGAGGGTTGGCAGGCGCCGACCACCTGGGACGAGTTCTTCGCCCTGGCCCCGAAGATCAAGGCCAAGGGCATGGCGCCGTACGTGCACGACGCCGTCCACGGCTACTACCCGCGCTGGGGGCTCATGGCGAGCATCTGGAAGACCGCCGGCAAGCAGGTCGTCGTCGACATCGACAACCTGAAGGAGAACGCCTGGAAGGCCGACGGCGTGCTCAAGGCGCTGGAGCCGTGGGAGAAGCTGGTCAAGGACCGGCTGCTGCTGCCGGGCAAGCTGGACCACACCCAGTCCCAGCAGGCCTGGCTCGACGGCAAGGCGGCGTTCATCCAGGTCGGCACGTGGCTGAAGAACGAGATGTCCGCCACCATCCCGCCGGGCTTCGAGCTGACCCTGTCGGACTACTGGAGCAACGCCGACGACAAGGCGCCGAAGGACGTGTTCGCCGCGTCCGGCGAGGGCTTCGTCGTGCCGAGCAAGGCCCCGAACAAGGAGGCCGCGAAGGAGTTCCTGCGGGCGATCCTGTCGAAGGCGGGTTCGGCCAAGTTCGCCGAGCTGACCAAGTCGCTGGCCTCCACCAAGGGCTCCGGCGACAACGTGCAGGACTCCGCGCTCGCCAGCGCCAACACCCTGATGAAGAACGGCGGCAGCGAGCTCATCTCGGTCAAGTTCCAGGACTTCTACGCCGACCTGGACAAGGAGAGCCAGAACCTGTCCGAGGAGCTGATGGCGGGCCGGCTGACCGCGCAGCAGTTTGTCGACAAGATGCAGGCGGCCGCCGACAAGGTCGCCAAGGACTCGTCGATCAAGAAGCAGACCCGCACCGCCTGACCCGAACGAGAGAGTGAGTCCAATGCGGCACGGAGTCGCGCGTTTCGTCACGGGCTTCCTGGCCCTGCCGGTTGCGCTGTACCTGTTCTACGTGGTGTGGCCGTTCGCGCAGGCGGCGGGATACTCGCTGACCGACTGGGGCGGGTACTCGGATTCCCAGCGCTTCGTCGGTCTCGACAACTACGTCCGGCTGCTGTCGGACGAGTTGATCAGGAAGGCCTTCTGGCACAACGTCTTCTTCCTGATCACCGTGCCGCTGTTCACCATCGCGCTGGCCCTGTTCCTCGCGTTCCTGCTCAACGTGGGCGGACGCGAGGACAGGGCCGGCATCCGCGGGGTGTTCGGCTCCGCCGTCTACAAAGTCATCTTCTTCTTCCCGCAGGTGCTGTCGCTGGTGGTCATCGCCGTGATGTGGCAGCAGATCTACCGGACCGACAGACAGGGTCTGATCAACGGCCTGCTGATCAAGCTCGGGCTGGGCGACCCGGAGAACCCGATCGCCTTCACCGCCGACCCGGAGCCCTTCCTCGGCGTACCGGCGGTGCTGTGGTGGCTGCTGCTGATCGCGGTCTGGAGCGGCGCCGGCTTCTACATGGTGCTCTTCTCGGCGGCGATGCAGTCCATCCCGAAGGACATCTACGAGGCGGCCCTCCTCGACGGGGCCGGCCGCTTCCACACCTTCTTCCGGATCACGCTGCCGCTGCTGCGGGACACGATCTCGGTGGCCTGGGTGTACCTGGGCTTCATCGCGCTGGACATGTACGCCCTGGTCTTCGTCATGACGCCCAGCCAGGGCGGACCGAACCACGCCAGTGAGATCTTCGCGTCGGTGCTCAACTTCACCGCGTTCCAGAAGGGCCAGTTCGGCTACGCCTGCGCGATGGGTGTCGCCCTGGCGATCTTCACGATCCTGCTCGCCGCGGCGCAGCTGAGGATCACCCGTCGCGACCGTATCGAGTTCTGAGGAGGCTGGACATGAGCACGGCGACACACGGTGGTCTGACCCGGCCCGACGAGAGCCCGGCCACCCGACCCGATCCCGCACCGCGTACCACGTCCCGCGCCGCCGCGATCGGCGGCCGGATCTTCAACGGCTTCTCCCACGTCTTCCTGGTGGTCTGGGCCGTGATGGTGATCTACCCACTGCTGTGGGTGGTGATGTCGGCGCTCAAGAGCGACTCGGAGGTGATCCGCGATCCGCTCTCCCTGATCCCCGACACGCTGCACTGGGACAACTTCGCCCGGGCGTGGGGTGAGGGGCACCTCGGGGCGTTCTTCCTCAACACCATCCTGGTGATGATCGGCAGCGTCTTCCTCACCATGCTGCTCGGCTCGATGGCCGCGTACGCGCTGGCCCGCTACGAGTTCCGCGGCAACCGGTTGATCTACTACATGTTCCTCTCCGGGCTGACCCTGCCGATCTACCTCGCCGCGGTGCCGCTGTTCAAGGGCGTCTACAACACGGGCGTGGTCTTCCCGCTGCTCGGCCCGAACAAGCACGTGATGCTGATGCTGGTCTACGTGGCGTGGTCGCTGTCGTTCACGATCTTCTTCATGCATTCGTTCTTCCGGACGCTGCCCGACTCGATCGCCGAGGCGGCCATGGTCGACGGCGCCTCGCACAGCCGGCTGTTCTTCAGCGTGATGCTGCCGATGGCCAAGCCGGGCCTGATCAGCATCGGCATCTTCAACGTGCTCGGCCAGTGGAACCAGTGGTACCTGCCGACGCTGCTCATGCAGTCGGTGGCGGGTGAGCCGAAGAACCAGGTGATCTCCCAGGGCCTGATCGAGCTCTCGGTCAACCAGGGCTACAAGTCCGACTGGTCGGGCCTCTTCGCCGGCGTCACCATGGCGATGCTCCCGGTGCTCATCGTGTACATCGTCTTCCAGCGCCAGGTCCAGTCCGGCCTCACCGCCGGCGTAGGCAAGTAACCCCACCCGTCACGGGGCGCAGTTTCCCGGAAAGAGTGGCCGTTCCGCCCGGGATGGCCACTCTTTCCGTGCAAGAGGCCGATCGGGTGCCCGCGCGGAGCGCAGTGTCACAGGGGCGGGGGAGAATCGCGTCCGTGCTGGTGGCGGTGGTGGCGGACGAGCGGGGTGGGGGAGTTCTGCAACCCCTCGACCTCGCCGGCCGCCCCACCGGTCCGGCGGAGCCGGTCACCGACCTCGCCGCCGCGGTGACCGCCCGCGAGGCCGCCGACCGCCCCCGCTGGGTCTGGGCCTCCGGCGCCACGGTCTACCCGGCGCTGCTGCGGGCCGGGGTCCGGCTCGACCGCTGCCACGACGTGGA
>NZ_JBHSBP010000044.1:0-32556 GCF_042650725.1 Micromonospora sp. GCM10011541 | reverse complement strand
AACGTCCTGCACCTGACTGTCCAGATCGTCAAACGCACCGAGCCGGGCTTCGTCGTCCTGCCCGCCGGTGGGTGGTAGAGAGAACGTTCGCCTGGATCAGCAAGCATCGCCGCTGCGTACGCGACTATGAGACCAAGCCCGGCCACCACGAGGCCATGATCCACATCGCCATGATCATGACAATGTCACGCCGACTCGCCCGCACCGGCAACTGGTGACCGAAGTTCCCGGACGCTCACTCAGACCCGGGCCCTGGGGTCAGGAGCCGGGCGCATACGGCAGGATCCGCTGGTCGATGAGGGTGCGGAGCCAGTGGCGCATCGACTCCTCGGTGTCCATGACCTGTGCGAAGCCCGCCTGCTTGATCTTCACCGTGCTCATCAACGCCGGGGGTGGGGCATGCTGGGCGCCGTACGCAAAGTGGAAGTCGGCATAGTGGTGGGATTCGCCCAGCAGGTCCGCCAGCGGTATGCGACGTAGGTTGTGCTCGCGTACCAGATCGTCCCAAGCTGTGGCCTGGGCCGGGAGCCACTTCGCCAGGCGTAGGGGTTCGTCCGGGGCGGTGGGCATGCCCAACTCGTCGGCGATCGCCGGCCACAGGTCGCGCCAGGCGAAGACCTCGCCGTTCGTCAGGTTGTAGGTCTCGCCCCACGCCTGCTTATTCGTCGCCGCCCAGCGGGCCGCGTTGGCGACCAGGCGGACGTCCACCGCTTCCGTGACGTACGGGGCGCCGCCCGGGAAGGCGAACGGGCGGCCGAGGTAGCGGCACAGCGCCGCATACGCGCCGATCACCGGCGGCAGGTTCATCGCCACGCCGTACGTCGGGCCGACGATGAGTTGCGGGCGCAGGATAGTCCAGGCCAGACCGGACGCGCGCAGGTGGTCCTCCTGCAGCCAGTAGAAGTTCGGGTGGTCGTCGCGGGGCTCACGCTCGCGGGCGGGGATCCGGATCGGGTGGCGGTGCACGCCGTAGGCCTTAGCGCCCTGCAGCAGTGTCACGTGCTCGACCTCATTGAGGTTGTCGAGCAGGTTGCGGAACATCTCCAGATTGGCGGCCATCTGCCGGTCGTCGCGCCAGCCTGCGACCAGGCCGGGCATCTCGTGTACGGCCGCATAGACGACATGGGTGACCCCCTTCAGTCTTGTTGCGGCATCGCGAGTCGCGGCGGCGTCGCGCAGATCGACGGACAGGTGGCGTTCCGCGGTGGACGGACGGCGGGACATGCCGATCACGTCCCAGCCGCCCTCCCGGAAGGAGTCGACGGCTGCGGAGCCGACCAGGCCATTCGCGCCGACTACGAGGACCTTCACGTGCGGTCCTCCACCGACAGCTCCTCCGGGTGTGGTGCCGTGTTGCCCAACCAGGTCGGCCTGCCGTGCGTAGGGCGCAGCAGTCCTTCCTGGACCACCGTGGCCACCGGGTCGCCGTCGGCGCGCAGGAACCTCCCCGATGCCAGGCCGCGGGCGCCGCCGGTGAACTCCGCCTGCTGGTCGAAGCACAGCCACTCGTCCAGGCGTAATGGGCGGTAGAACCACATCGTGTGGTCCAGGCTCGCGCCCCGGTAGCGGCCGTCCGACCACACCACGCCGTGGGGCAGCACCGCCGTCTCCAAAAGAGTCAGATCCGAGGCGTACACCAGCAGGCACGCGTGCAGCAGGGGGTCTTCCGGGAGCGGACCGTCCGCCCGCACCCACAGTCGCTGCCCCGGCCGCGGCTGGTGCGTCAGCTCGTGGTCCAGGGCCGCCGGGGGCTCCTCGAAGCGGACGTCCAGCGGCCGCGACCGGCGCCACAGCGGGGTCAGCCGGTCTGTCCGGCCGGCGAACCGGCTCTCCCAGCGCGGGAGCTCGTCCGGGTTTCGCAGCGGCGGCGCGGGCCGGTGGAAGTCGTCGCCGGGCTCCGGCTTCTGGAACGATGCCGAGGCGGTCAGCACGATCCGGCCACACTGGCGGACCGCCACCTCGCGCACGTCGAAGGCGCGGCCCTCCTTGACTCGGGCCACACGCAGATGCAGCGGCTCGGCGGGGTGGACGGTGCCCACGAAGCGGACGTGCAGGCTGTGCACGGGACGCGCCGCTGGCACGGTACGGCCCATCGCCGCGAGGGCCTGCGCCGCGACCTGGCCGCCGAAGACGCGCGGCAGCGGATCGGGGGCGCCGAGGTCGTAGAACTCGTCGGTGTCGGGCTGGACCAGGTCCAGGCGCTGCAGCAGCCTCGCCAGCGCCGTCATCGGTCGTCCCAGGTGAGCAGGGCTGATGTTGCCGTGAGCACGGCGTCGCCGGTGGCGTCGGTGATTCTTTGGGCGACCGTGGTGATGGTCATCGTGCCGCTGTTGCCCGGGCGGACCTTGCGGTCCAGGACGTAGGTGTTCGCGACTACTTCTTCGCCGATGTGCAGGTCGCGGTGCCATTCGAAGGACTGGCGGCCGTGCACGACCGCGCCCTTGGTACCCGTCCAGGCGCGGCAGTCGCCGACCGCGTCGGGTGCCGGGCCGGGTGAGGTCTGCTTGTCTGGAAACCAGCCCCAGTTCGGCAGGGCGTAGGCGTGGCTCGGCGCGATCTCGCCGGCGAAGCCCACGGCCTCGGCGAACTTGCGGGCCGGGCCGCGTTCGACGACCAGGACGCGGGAGGAGACCAACTCGCCGGTCAGTGGTGCTGCGGGATTCGGTGGGCCGAGGGAGACCTGCAGTGTCAGGGCTTTCACGCTGCCGGCCTTGACCGTGCCCGCGAGCTTGGTGGGTTCCGTCTCGGCAAGATCAACGGAGACTTCGACACCCAAGGGTACGGGGGCAGTGAAGCGGGCGGAGCACGACTGCAGGGGGCCGGGAAGGGCGGCGAGTACCCGGCCGAGGGTGAGCATGCCGTGCGCGATAACGCCGTCGAAGCCGGCCTTGCGGGCGGCCTCGTCGTCCTGGTGGATGTCGTTGAGGTCGAGTGAGGCGGCGGCGTAACGGAGCAGGTCGCCGCGGGTGTACGTCCAGGACATCACAGCGGGGTCACCTCAAGCTGGGGCAGGCCGTCCGGAATGTCGACGGTGGAGCCGACGGGTATGGGCGCGCGGAAGCGAATGCGCAGCGGCGGGAGGGGAGTGGATGCGGCGTCACAGAGCAGAGCGACCAGCAGGGAGCCGTGCACGATGGGGTGGCCGAAGCGGGTTCGGGCCGCGAAGGCCGGGTCGAGGTGCAGCGGGTTGTGGTCGTTCACGACGTCCGCCCAGGCGGCGACCATTTCGGGATCGAGACGAATGGCCGTCATGCGGGCCAGTCCAGTAGGAAGTCGACGTCGGCGACGTCGCGTCCGTCGGCGGCGGCCCGTAGCTGTGTGGTGACCCGAACCCGGCGACGACCGTCGCGAACGCCGACCACGTCGGTGTCGACCCTTGCCAGCCAGTGGTTGTCGGCGGGCGGGATGTCGAGGCGGCGCAGGGTCATTTCGACGAGTACGCCGCCGGGCGGCATGGGGCGTCCGCGTGTCCAGGCCAGCCGGGCGACGACGGTGCCGAGTCCGACGGGCGGCTCGGGCGCGCCCCACCCGGTGACGGCGCGATAGGCCTGGTCGAGATCGGGCGGCACAGCCAGGGTCACCCATTCACCCCCGGTGGAGACGTCATCGACGTCCAGTGCGGCGGTCATCGCCCGCCTCGGCGGTCGCCGGCCGGGCGAGCGGGAGCGCAGGTGAGGGTCATTTGCGGAACCTCGCGACCGCGTCCTGGATTGCGGGGCCGGTCGCCGAGGAGGCCTGGGCCCAGGATTCGAATTCCAGGCTTGCTGCGAAGTCTGCTGTTGTTGCCGTGCGGACCGAGGTTTTTACGTCTCTGGCCAGGGCCGGGTCGAGGGCTGCCCACCGTTCTGCTCGTTCGTGGGCCGCGTCTAGGGGGTCTTCTGCCAGGGTGCCTGCCAGGCCGATGTTGACTGCGTCCGGGCCATCCACGCTGCCGCCGTCGAGCAGGAGTTGCAGGGCTCGTTCCGCGCCCAGCGCCCGGGTCAGAAACCACGTGCAGCCACCACCCGGGTGCAGGCCGATCCGGGTGAAGGAGGCGATCAGCTTTGCGCGGGGGCCGACGATGCGGGTGTCGCAGGCCATCGCCAGGTTCAGGCCTGCGCCGACTGCCGGTCCTTGGACCGCAGCGATGGTCGGGATCGGGAGAGCCAGCACTCTTAGGAAGCTGTCGTAGATGCGGTGCAGATCGGCGCGGATCTCGCTGACGGTACGGCCTGTTTCGCCGAACATTGCTGGCAGGTCTGCGCCTGCGCAGAACGCTGTGCCGGCGCCTGCCACCACGAGGGTGCGGGCCTCCGGGTCGGCGGCGATCTGCGAGACCGCCGATGCCAGGGCGTCCCGCATCTCGGCGTCGATCGAGTTGCGCCGGTCCGGGTCGTTCAGGGTCAGCGTCCAGCGGCCGTCCTTGCGGTCCAGCTCCACCTTGCTCATACCAATTCCTCCAGCGACGAACAGCTCAAGCCGCTCTCTTCCATGACAGACAAGCTCACGCGGACGGGTGTCTCCCGGCGCGAAGACGGGGATAGGGATGTCAGCCATTGCCACACCTTGGCGCTGCCGCCGGGGATGAGGGATTCGCCGAGCATCACTGCCCATGAGCGGGTTGTTCCGCGTTCGTCGCGCCAGGACCACAGGCGACGGGTTGACAGGTGGAGCGGGTGTTCCCGGGTTACGCCCATTGCGCCGTGCAGCTGGTGGGCGCCTCGGGCCACCGATGTCGCGGCTCGACCCGTGAGGACTCTTGCCACTGCGACGTGGGCGGGAGTGGGGTCTGCGAGAGCGGTCGAGACGGCTGTGCGGGCCAGGACCAGCTCGGAGGTCATCTGGGCGAGCGTTTGGGCCACCGCCTGGAATTTCAGCAGTGGGCGTCCGAATTGTTCGCGCGTCGTCACGTGTGTGCGGGTGTGTTCCACTGCTGCGTCGAGGGCGCCGACCAGGCCCGCTGCTACCAGGAGGCCGGCCAGGGCGGAGACCTCAGCGGCGGGCTCGGCGCCGGTCAGGATCATTGTGTCTGTCAGGGCCACGTCCAGGGAGACGTCGTCGCGGGGCTCTGCCGCGAGGTTCTGGCCCGGCGTGATGCGTACGCCCTCCGTGTCTGCGGGGACGGCCAGGACGAGCTCCCCTGCGTACACGATCAGGGTTTGGGCCGTGCTTGCCCATGGCACGCGGGTGACCTTGCCGCGGAGCCTGTCCGGCACGACCTCCAGGGTTTCGGCCAGGCCGGGCAGGACGATCGTTGCGATGCCGTCGGGGATGCCGCGCCCCGCGGCCGCGAGCTGACGGGCCGCCAGGGCGGTTTCGGCGAGCGGGACCGAGACGCCGTGCCGGCCTAGGCCTTCGACAAACGCGGCCAGGTCGGCCAGGTCGCCGCCGGAGCCGCCCTGCGACTCCGGTACGCCGATGGTGGTCCAGCCCAGCTCGCACACCGTCGACCAGATGGCCGGCACGCCTGCGGGGTCGCCGCCGTGTCCGGCGAGGACGTCGTCGGCCAGGGAACGCAGCTCGTCGTGGTGCGCGGTGGGCCGGGACGCGCCGCGGGCGATGATCGTGCGCAGCACCTCCGTCGTGCCGCCACGGATCGAGAAGCCCGGTGCCGCGAGCAGACCTTGGGCGAGCAGCCCGGCCGGGCCGTACGAGTTCGGGTCCGGCTCCACGTCGAGCACCGCGCGGGCCGCCTCGTTCACGTCGCGCTCGAACTCCGTGCCCAAATCCTTGAGCACCGCCGCCGCCTGGACCGGCGCGTGGCCCGCGTCCAGCTCGGCCGCGATCTGCCACGCCAGGCCGCGCAGCCCGGCCAGCCGGGCGAGCATCTCGCCCAGGACCGCACGATCCGCCGGGCCCGCGTCGATGGTCGCGGCCAGCAGGGGGTACGTGCTGAGCACCCTTTCCATGCCGCCCCGCTCGAACGACAGCTGCTCGGTGACCTGCGCCCAGCCGTTGCCGACCGCGCCGAGCACATGGTCGCAGGGCACGGCCACGTCGGAGAACGTGACCTCGTTGAAGTGGTGCTCGCCGCGCAGGTCGATGATCGGCCGGACCGTGACGCCGGGTGCGGACATGTCGACGATCAGCTCGGTCAGGCCCGCGTGCTTGTCGTCGCTCTTGCTGGTGCGGCAGAGGACATACGCGTGTGAGGAGCGATGCGCCTGGCTGGTCCAGATCTTGCCGCCGGTCAGCCGCCAGCCGTCGCCGTCCGGGCGGGCCGTGGTGCGGACCGAGGCGAGGTCGCTGCCGGATTCGGTCTCGCTCATGCCGAGGCAGAAGGTCACCTCGCCGCTGGCGATCCGGGGCAGGTATTCCCGCTGCAGCGACGGCGAGCCGTAGCGGAGGATGGCCGGGCCGATCTGGCGGTCCGCTATCCAGTGGGCGGCGACCGGGGCGCCGCCGCGCAGCAGCTCCTCAGTGACGACGAGCCGGGCGCGGTTGGAGCGGGCCTGCCCGCCGAGCTCGCGTGGCCAGGTGATGCCGATCCAGCCGCGGGCGGCGAGGGTCTTGCTGAACTCGGCGTCGTAGGAGCGCAGCCACGCATCGCAGATCGGCGTGAACCGGCCGTCCTGCCACCAGCTATCGACAACCTCCCGGACCTGCCGGCGCAGCTCCGCCAACTCCTGGTGCATGTCAGTGGTCATCTCACATCCTCGAGGTCGGCGGCGGATGGCAGGTCGACGGCGGAGGCGGCTGGCCGCGTCTCGGCTACGGCTTTCTGTGCGACGGCATAGCCGCGGGCCGCTGCGGCGTGCAGGACGTGGGCGGCGGCTGCCCGCTCCCCGGCAGTGATCCGGGCGCGCGGAATGAAGCCGTCCGTGCGTGCCCCCAGCTCTTCGAGGCGACGGACCAACAGTTCGTGGCCGGGCACGTCCGTGGCCAGCTCTTCGAGCACCGGCGACTGGCCGAGCAGCACGACACCCCAGCGGGTGTGCAGCCGGATCAGGGCCTTGGGCGCGGGTGCGGCGGTTACGTGTTCGACAGCGCGAACGAGACGTCGCAGGTCGGCGGCGCCGAAGAGCAGCACCAGCTCGCGGGCCTTCGCGGCCACGTCAGCCGCCCCGCCTCCACCGGGTAGCCGTACGGTCGGGCGGGAAACGGGCCCGACGAAGGACGAGTTGATCCGGCCGCGCAGGTCGACGTTGCTGGCGTCGAGCACTACCCGGTCGAAGCGGTTGCCCATCGCGAGCAGCACGTCGGCGGTGCTGCCGAGCCAGCCCATCGCATCCGCGTAGGCGGGATAGTCGGTTGTGCTCGTCGGTACCTCCGCACCGACCCCGTGAGTGCTGACGCCGGCCTCGAAGACCTGGGTGAACGGCCGGCCCTCCAGCGCGTGCGCGGTGTGCCCGGCGAGCACCGGCCAGTGGAAGCCGGTGAAGACCCAGCCACCGCGCCGGAACTCGCGGGCCGCCCGGGCGAGGAAGTCCACAGTGCTCACTGCCGGACCTCCTCCTTCAGCCAGCTGGCGAAGCCCTCGGGGGTCGCGGAGCGCTGTGAGTAGCGCTGGTACGCGGCCACGTCCCGCGAGTACCGGCCGACCGCCCCGTCTGGCGCGACTGCGCCGGGCGCCTCGACCACCGCGCTGACCAGCACGCCGGGGATGCTGATCCCGGCCCGGCGGACAGTGAGCCGGTCGGCGAGCTGCTCGGCGACCAGCACGGTGGTGCGCGCGGCTTGGGCCGCTACGAGCACCTCGCCCAGAGGCCCCCGAACCACCCCGTTGCCGTCGGGGTCGGCCAGGTCGACATGCACGAACGCCACGTCCGGCACCTCGGCCTTCACCACCCGGGTGGCCCCGAACTCGCAGGAGGCTGTGGTCAGCCGTCCCCGGCTCCAGTCCTCGTCCATATAGCCGGTGCCGGGCAGGTCCGGGACCGGTAGGAACGGCACGCCCCACGCCCCGGCGGTCAACGCCGCGTTCAGCAGCCCGAGGCTCAGCTCGTGCAGCCCCACCGAGGTGTCGCCCGCCTGCGCCGCCCGCCGGAAGTTCCAGGCCGGCGCCGGGCCGACCGGGCTCCAGCAGTGCCCGTACGTGGCCGAGCGCAGCACCCCCGCCCCGAGCAGTTGGTCCATGAGCAGCCCGCCCGAGGCGATGACCGCGTCGATGTCGTGCGCGCCCTGCCGGATCAGCTCGTGGCCGACCGCGAAGAGCTGGGCGCCGAAGTTGCCGAGGTAGACCCGCCGGCCGGGCTGTACGTGCCGGGCGACGGCGTCGGCGAGCGAGAGCCTCACGCGTACGCCTCCGGGAGCATGTGCAGGCCCGCGCCGAGGTGTGCGCCGCCGTCGATCTGGATGAGCTGGCCGGTCATCAGCGAGGCGGCCGGGCTGGCCAGGAACGCGACGAGCTCGGCCACGTCGGCGACGGTGGTCGGGCGGCGCATCGGGGTGGCCTTGTCGACCAGGTTGCCGAGTACGTGGCGGCTGGCCTCCTCGCTGAGCGCGGTCGTCAGCACGGTGCCGGGGCCGAGGCAGTTGAGCCGGATGCCGTCCGTGGCCCACTCCAGGGCCAGGGTCCGGGTCAGGCCGAGCACGCCGGCCCGGGCCGCGATCGAGTGCGCGAGGCCCTGCCCGCCGCGTTCCACGCCTGACAGCGACATGTTGACGACGCTGCCGCGGCTGCGGGCCAGGTACGGGTACGCCGCTTTGGTCAGGTGGAAGACGCTGGTCAGGTTGAGGTCGATGACGGCGGCCCAGCCGCGCGGCGAGATGTTCGTGGCCGGGGCGAAGAACTGGCCGCCGGCGTTGTTGACCAGTAGCCCGATGCCCCGGCGCTCGCCCACCTTGGTGAGCGCGGTGATCGCGGCGTCGTGGTCGCGGACGTCGCAGACGACGTGCTCGAACGAGCCCGGTCCGGCTGCCAGTGCGCCGGTCTCGGCGAGGCTCTCGTCGTGCCGGCCGAGCCCGGTGACGTGGGCGCCGAGTTCGACCAGGCGGACCGCGCAGGCCCGGCCGATCCCGGAGCCGGCGCCGGTGACGAACGCGGAGAGGCCGCTCAGGGCGCCTTCGCGGAGGACTTTGGTGTTGGTGTCGATAGCTGCGGTCATCGGGTGACCTCCTGAGCCGGTGCGGGGGTGCGCGCGGGGCGCTGTCCGTTGAATGTCACGGGGTACTGCGGCACGGCCTCACCGTCGGCCTCGAGCGCGACGACCGCGCCGGGGCGGCGGGCGGTGATGCCGGCCAGGGCGGTGACCGGGTCGAGCACCGGCCCGGCGGGGACGCCCAGGGCGTCCAGCGTCTTGCAGACCTCCGCCACGCACAGGCGGGAGGTCCAGGCCGTGACCGCCGCGTCGAAGGGGCCGGGATCGCGTAGGCGTTCGCTGAGGGCGCCGAGCGGCCCGTCGACCAGCGGTCGCAGCAGCGCCCAGTGCTTGTCGAGGCCCGCGTACACGTAGGCGAAGCCGTCCGCGCACGGGTAGATCCCGGACGGGCAGGTCGCGGCGTCCCGGTCGCCGCGGCCGCGCGGGACCGTGCCCGCCTCGGCGGCCGACAGGAACGCGGGGCCGGCCAGCGCGGTCATCGCGATCTCCTCCATCGGCACGTCGATCTCGACGCCCCGGACCGGTCGGTCGAGCAGCGCCATCGCGGTCGAGAATCCCGCGTACATGCCGCAGAAGACGTCCGTCGGGTAGCCGGCCGAGATCCGCGGGCGGCCCGCCTCGTCGGCGTTGACCGCGGCGAAGCCGCTGACCGCCTGGGCGATCGAGTCGAAACAGGTCCGCGGGTCGTCCGCGCCGTAGGCGCTCACGGTTGTGACGACCAGTTCGGGGTACGCCCGGTGCAGGGTGGCGGCGTCGAGGCCGAGGCGCTCCCGGGTACGCCGGGCGAAGTTGCTCACCACCGCGTGGGCGTCCGCGAGCAGCTCGTTGAGCCGTGCCCGGTCGTCCGGGTCGCGCAGGTCGAGCCGCACCGACTGCTTGCCGGTGTTGTAGGACCGGAACCAGAGGCTGCCGTATGCCGTACCGGTCAGGGCGCGCGACGGATCCCCGCCGAGCGGCTCGACCTTGGTCACCTCGGCGCCGAAGTCGGCGAGCAGCTGGCCGCACACCGACCCGGCGATGTACTGGCTCAGGTCGACGACCCGCAGGCCCCGCAGCGGCGCCGGGGTCATCGTGCCCGCACCAGCCCGAGCGCCTGCCGGCGCAGCAGCTGCGACGGCCGGTAGCGGGGATCGCCGAACGCGTCCGTCATCGACCGCAGGCCCGCGTATACGGTGTCGATCCCTGCGGCCGCCAGATTCTCGAATGGCCCGCGCGGGTGATTCATGGCTAGGCGGAGTGCGACGTCCACGTCCCGAGCGGACGCGGTGCCCTCCTCGACCACCGTCGACGCCTCGTTGGTCATGCAGTACGCGAGCCGGTCCACGACCAGGCCGGGCAGGGCGAGCACCCGTACGGAGGGTGCCTGGAGCTGGTCGAGCAGCCGGTCGACGATCGGCGGAACCTCGACGTTCGCGGCCGGGTCGTCCACGACCTCGGCGAAGAGGGCGCCGTCCGGGCGTTTGTGCAGGTGGATCCAGCCGACGCCGTGGGGCAGTGCGCCGAGCCATCCGCCGTCGGAGCTGTCCAGCACAACGTCGCCCCCGGCGGCCAGCCGCTTGAGGGTGGAGACCTTGTCGGGGGTGGGTGCGCCGCACCGGAAGACGGTCAACTCGCCTTCGAGGCCGAGCCACTCCGACTGCACCGAGAGTTCCGAGGCGGGGCCGGGCACGCGCAGGACCCGCTGGTTGGCCTCGCGCGGGGATTCCTTGGCGTAGTCATAGAAGCCGCGCCCTACCGCGCGTCCGGTCATGCCGCCGCGGACCAGGCCGCGCACCTGGGGGATGGGCCGGTAGCGGGGGTCTCCGAACTCGCGCAGCGCGGTCTCGGACGACGCGAGGTGGGTGTGCAGGCCGGTGAAGTCGAGCAGCTGCAGCGGTCCCATCCGGTGCCCGAGCCCGCCGCGCGCGGCCGCGTCCACGACGGCCGCCTCAACGCCCTGGCTGACCAGCAGCTGGGCCTCGTAGTAGAGCGGGCGGCAGACCCGGTTGACGATGAAGTTCGGGGAGTCTTTGCAGATCACCGCGGTCTTGCCGAGCTGTTCCACGAGGGCGAGCGCGCGCTTGACCGAAGCGTCGTCGGTGGCCGCGCCGACGATGACCTCGACCAGGCGCATCTTCGTGGGCGGGTTGAAGAAGTGCAGGCCTAGCAGGCGTTCCGGGCTGCCGTAGGCCCGGCCCATCTCGCTGACGCTGAGCGACGAGGTGTTGGAGGCGGCCAGCAGGTTGGGGCCACCCGCGGCCGCGACCCGGGCGAGTAGCTCGCGCTTCGCGGCCATGTCCTCGACGACGGCCTCGATCAGCAGGTCGGCACCGCCGAGGGCGGTCTCGACATCGTCGGCGGCCGTGATGCTGACGGTCTCCCCGTCGGCCGACGCCTCCGCTTGGATCCTTTCCAGGCCCGCGCGGCCCAGCTCGGGGGTGAGATCGACGACGCGGACCGGGATGCCGGCCTTGTCCAGAACCCGGGCGATGCCCCGGCCCATCGGCCCGAGCCCGACGATGACCGCGGTCACGAGTCGATCCGCTCGATGACGGCGGCGATGCCCTGGCCGCCGCCCACACACAGGCTGGCGATGCCGTAGCGGGCGTTGCGGCGCTGCAACTCGTGCAGCAGCGAGACCACCAGCCGGGTGCCGCTCTGGCCGGTCGGGTGGCCCAGCGCGATGCCGCCGCCGTTGACGTTGACCTTCTCCTCGTCCAGGCCGAGCACGCGCACGTTCTGCACGATCTGCGACGCGAACGCCTCGTTGATCTCGAAAAGGTCGATGTCGCCGATCTCGAGCCCGGCCCGCTTGAGGGCGAGGGGGATCGCGAAGGTCGGTCCGATGCCCATCATGGTCGGATCGACGCCGACCGCGGCGAAGGAGACCAGCCGGGCCAGCGGGGTGAGCCCGTGCCGTTCGACGGCCTCGCCCGCGGCGACGACCACCGCAGCCGCGCCGTCGGCCATCTGGCTGGCGTTGCCGGCGGTCACCGTGCCGTCGTCCTGGAAGGACGGCCGCAGTTTGGCGAGTCGCTCCGGGGTACTGTCCGGCCGGAACGTCTCGTCCTTGTCTAGCAGGTCGGGAACCGCGACGACTTCGGCGGCCATCGCACCGGATTCCCAGGCCCGAGCGAGGCGCTGGTGACTGCGGGCCGACCAGGCGTCCTGGTCGGCGCGGGAGATGCCGAATTCGCGGGCGACCTTCTCGGCGGTCTGGCCCATGTTCATGCCGCAGATGGGGTCGGTGCCGCCGTCCTTCCACCCGTCGGAGAGCAGGATGTCGCCGCGCCGCACTCCCTCCCACCGCAGGGTGTACGGCGCGATGTACGGCATCGTGCTCATGCTCTCGGCGGCCACGGTCAGCGCGACGTCGGCCTCACCGGTGGTTACCGACTGGTGGGCGAGCTGGATGGCCTTGAGCCCGGACGCGCAGGCCATGTTGATCGTCTGCGCCGGTACGGGAATCGGCACCCCGGCCGCGAGGGACACTTGCCGTCCCGGGTTGGGTCCGTTGCCGGCCTGCCGGCAGTTCGACACGACCGTCTCGTCGACGGCGTCCCCACCGATCCCCGCCCGCTCCAGCGCGGCAGTGCCGGCGAGCCCGCCGAGCTGCACCAGCCGGAGGTCGCGCAGCGAACCGCCGTACCTGCCGTGCGGGGTCCGTACGGCGCTGACCAGAAACGCTTCCCTACCCATGGTGGATCCCTTCAGTTCGCGCGGATCACTCGCTTGCTCTTGTGGGTGCTGCGCGGCAGCGTGCCCTCGGGCAGCACCTCGACGACGGCGCGCACGGTCAACTCGGCCCGCACGGCCCGGGCCAGCTCGTGGGCGAGGTCGGGGGAGCAGTCCGCCTCCACCTCGACGCGCAGCTTGATGCCGGTCAGGTAGCCGGTGACCGGGTCGGTGACGTCGTCGTCGAGCACGATCAGGTATTCACCGCAGGTGCCCGGTGTGCGGCGGACGACCTGTTCGACCGCGGAGGGAAACAGGTTGACGCCGCGGACGACGAGCATGTCGTCGGCCCGGCCCACCACGCCGCCCGGCAGCCGGGCCAGGGTGCGGCCGCAGCCGCAGCGCGCCGAGTCGCGGACTACGATGTCGCCGGTCATCCAGCGGACCAGCGGCGTCGCCTGCTTGTCGAGGTGGGTGAGGACCAGGACGCCGGGGGTGCCGTCGGGAACGGGCTCGTGCGTCTCCGGGTCGAGCACCTCCGCGTACGCGAAGTCCTCGGCGATGTGGCCGCCCGCCTGCTCCTCGCACTCCCAGGCGATGGGCTGGAATTCGAGGCTGCCGTACCCGTCGAAGCACTTTGCGCCCCACCGCTGCTCGATGTGCGCGCGGGTCGCCGGCACGCCTGCGCCGGGCTCGCCGCCGACCTGGATCCGCCTGACCGAGGAGGTGCTGAGCGGGGTGCCGTTGGCCTCGGCCGTCTCGGCGAGATGAAGCATGAACGACGGTGTGCCACTGACGGCCGTGGTGCCATACCGGAACATGGTGTCGATCTGTCGCTGGGTCTCGCTGGAGCCGGCGGGCATGACCGTGGCGCCGATCCGCTCGTAGCCGGCGGTCGCGCCGAGCCCGCCGACGAACCACGCGTAGCCGAAGAGGCACTGGTAGACGTCGGTGTCCCGGATGCCCTGGCTGTATGCCGAGCGAGCGTAGAGGTCGGCCCAGCGGTCCAGGTCGTGCTGGGTCCACAGCACGGGCGTCGGGCCGGAGGTGGTGCCCGAGGAGAAGTGCACCCGGCGGCGGTCCTTTTCGGCCGCGGCGACCGCGGTGCCCCACGGTGGCCGCTCTGCAAGGCTGGCCACGTAGTCGGCCTTGCTGATCAGCGGCAGCTTGCGCAGATCCTCGGGGTCGCGCAGGTCCCGTGGGTCGAAGCCGAGGTCGTCCCACTGCGCGCGGTAGAAGTCGCTGTTCGTGTGGACATAGGACAGCTGCTCGCGGAGCTTGACCAGCTGTAGTTCGGCGATCCGGTCGCGGGACCAGGTTTCCAGCTCGTGCCAGTAGCGTTCCGAGTGCGGGGCGGTCATGCCGGGCTCCTTCGCAGTCCGCCGATGATGAAGTCGGCGTACTCGTTGGCGACCCGCTGGCGGGTGTTGTAGTCACCGCGCTGCGGGTCGTACCAGAGGCTGATCCAGTTGAGGGCGCCGAGCGCGGGCTTGGTGGCGAGCCGGCTGTCGACCTCCCGGAAGACCCCGCCGCGCCTGCCCTCGTCGATCACGTCGGCGAAGAGCTGCTCGTACTGGTCGCGCATGGCGACGACCTTGTCGAGGGCCTTCTGCTGCGCGGGTTGCTCGCGCAGCCGGTGCATCTCGACGGCTTGGACGGCGACCCGCTGGAACGAGTTGCGGGTCATCATCAGACCGGCGTGGTGGTGGACCATCCGCCAGAGTCGGGTCTCCACCGGTAGGCTCTCGTCCGCGGCGATGGGCTGGATCCCGGCGATCATCTCGTCCATTCCGCTGATGACGACGTCGAGGAAGACGTCGGCCTTGGCCCGGTAGTAGTGGTAGACGCGGCCCTTGGTCGCGCCCATCTCCCGGGCGATGTCGTCGATGGTGGTCGCCGCGTAGCCGCTGCGGGTGAACGCGATCGCGGCGGCCTCGAGGATCTCGCGCTGGCCGGGGCCGGCGTGTGGGCGGGCCAGTGGGTCGTCGTCGATCATGCGGCACCGCCCGCGACGATCGCGAGTGGGCGGATGGGGGAGCCGGTGCCGCCGCGGATGGCCAGCGGGGTGGCGACGAAGAAGAAGTCCCAGACTTCGTCGGCGGCCAGGGTAGCGAGGTTCATGGCCTCCATGATGAGGACACCGTTGTCCACGAGGAGGTGGCAATGGACTTCCAGGGCCGGACTGGGTGTCTGCTCATAGGCGACCAGGTCGGCCCCGCTGGCGATGACGCCGTGGTCGGTGAGCCATTTGGCCCCCGACAGCGTCACGCCGGGCGCGCCGGAGTTCGTCCCGAGAAACGTTGCGTTGTCCGTCCACAGTTGGTCCCAGCCGGTGCGGACCAGCACGACATCGCCCGGCTTCGGCCGGGGCCGGGTCGAGAACCACTGCTCCAGCAGTTCAGCCCCGACGCCGTCAGCGGGGGTGAGCTGCCGGCCCAGCGCGACCGTCGCGTCGACCAGGTGGCCGGGCGCGAGAATCGGCGCCAGCTCGTGCACCGAGACCTCTTTCATCCCCTCCGGGTAGGACTGTTGCGCGGTGATGTCGACGCCGCCGTACACCTGGCCGAGGCGGGAGACGTGGGCGAGGCCGTCGACGTGCGTGCCGACGTGACCGCCTGTCGTGATCATCTCGGCGGCCGCCGAGACGCCGTCCGGATACATCACCTCGCCGTGCTGCTTGGTCAGGGTGAAGCTGTACGGCGGGTGGTTCGGGTGGTGCGGGATGCCGGTGTACATGAGCTGGGCGAGGTCGTAGACGCGGCTGTTCGCCGTGGACGGCCAGGCGACGTCGAGGGTCCAGGCGGCGCTCATGCCGTCACCGAAGCCTTGATCGCGCGGCCCAGGACCAGCCGCTGGATCTCGGAGGTGCCCTCGTAGATCTCGAGGATCCGCTGGTCGCGGTAGAGCCGCTCGGCCGGGCACGGCTTGCAGAAGCCCGCGCCGCCGTACACCTGGACGGCGGTGTCGACCGAGGTGTGCGCGACCTCGCTGGCGTGCAACTTGGCCATCGCGCCCAGGACCGAGACGTCGCCTCCGTCCTGGTAGACCCGGGCGGCCTCGAAGGTGATCATCCGGGCCGCGGTGATGCCGGTGGCGATGTCGGCGAGCGGGAACGAGATGCCCTGGTTGTCGATGATCGGACGGCCGAACGTCTGCCGGCGTACGGCCTCCGTGCTCGCGACGTCGTAGCCGGCAAGCGCCACGCCGAGGGACTGCGCGGCCACGCTGATCCGGCCGGCGTTCAGGGTGAGCATCGCCAGTCGCATGCCCTTGTTGAGTTGGCCGAGCATCTCGTCGTCGGCGACCCAGGTGTCCAGCTTGAGATTGCTGGTCTGGGTGCCGCGGATGCCCATCTTGTCCTCGTACCGGTCGATGGTCACACCCTCGGCGTCCTTGTCGACCATGAACGCGGTGATGCCCCGGGTGCCGGCCTGCGGGTCGGTCAGCGCGAACACCACGTAGTGCTGCGAGGCCCCACCGTTGCCGATGTAGATCTTCTCGCCCTTGATGCGCCAGCCGTCGCCCTCGCGGACTGCGGTGGTGCGGATCCGGGCCGCGTCGCTGCCGGCGCCCTCCTCGGTGAGCGCGAAGCTGACGGCCTGCCCCGCGGCCATCCCGCCCAGGTACTTGCGCTGCTGCTCCGGCGTGCCGGCCAGCACGAGCGGCGTGCCGCCCAGCGCGTACGCGGTCAGGATCGCTCCGGTCGAGGCGCAGGCCCGGGACACCTCCTCGATCACCGCGCAGGTGGTCACGAAGGAGGCGCCCTGCCCGCCGTACTCGCGGCCAACGAACAGGCCGGCGAGGCCGCTCTCGACGAGCGCTTTTACGCTCTCCCACGGGTAGCGTTGGTCGCGGTCGAGCTCCTCGGCCAGCGGCGCGAAGCGCTCGGCGGACAGGTTGCGGGCGAGGTCACGCCAGCGGCGGCCGTCCTCGTCGAGCTGCGGTTCCCAGATCACGGACACGTCAGTGCCTCCTTTGCGAATCACTTCGAGCGGCGGCGCGTGACCAAGCGCCAGATGCCGACCAGGCCGTCGGGGAAGAGCAGCAGGACGCCGGCCAGCAGGCCGCCGAGCACGATCTTGTCGGCGTTCCCGCCGAACGAGAACAACTGCTGCTGGGTGGTGAGGATCGCCGCGCCGACCAGCGGACCGAGCAGCAGGCGCCGGCCCGGCAGGATCACCGCAGTCAGCATGAAGAGCAGGAAGAACGGCGAGAGCAGGTCGGGGCTGACGTAGCTGCGCTGGTACGCGTACAGCCAGCCGGCGATCGCGCTGATCGGCGCCGAGAGGACGAAGACCAGTACCCGGGTGCGCCGCACGTCGACGCCCATCGAGGTGGCCAGGTCGCCGTTCATCTGAGCCATCAGCGCGTTGGTGCCGAGCCGCGACCGGCGGAACCGGTCGATGAGCAGGACGACCAGCACGAGCACGGCGAACGCGATCGGCCACAGGTCGGCGTTGGTGCGGGCCACATACTGGCCGCCGAGCGCGGGCAGCTCCAGGACGGGTACGCCGACGATGCCGTCGGAGCCGCCGAGGAAACCGTTGTTGGACACAATCGTCAGGCCGATGACCGCCGCCGCGTACGTGACCAGGGAGAACACGAACTCCCGGTTGCGCATGGTGAGCAGGCCCAGGACCACCGCGAGCACGGTGGCCACGGCCAGCGCCGCGGCCAGGGAGCTGAGCGGTCCCCAGCCGGCCTTCACGGCCAGCGCGGCGGTGGCGTAGGAGCCGGCGGCCCAGAACAGGGTGTGTCCCAGGCTCACCTCGCCGAGGTAGGAGAGGACCACGTCGAGGCCGTACGACATCACCGCGAAGATCGCGACGAACACGAAGGTGGCGAAGATCCGGTCCGAGCCCCCCAGGGCCGACGGCGACAGGTACGCGACGACGACCAGGACGAGCCAGCCAACCGCCTTCATCCAGGCAGGACGGGTACGGGTCCCGGGGGTGGGGGTGTCCGGGCCGGCCTTGCCGACGGCGGGCCGGGCTTGCGTGTGGACGCCGCTCATCGCGCTTTCAACCCCTCCGGCCGGACGACGAGGACGACGAGCAGCACGGCGAACGCGGCGGCCGTGGAGTAGGCCGGCGGGAAGAACGTCCCGAACAGTGCGGTGAAGACGCCCAGGCCGAGGCCCGCGACCAGGCCGCCGATGATGCTGCCGATGCCGCCGAGCACGACCACGAGGAAGGTGATGATGACCTCCTCGAAGCCGATCGAGGTGAGGATCGGGCTGCGCGGCGCGACCACCGCCCCGGCCATCGCCGCGGTGGCCGCGGCGAAGACGAAGACGCCGAGGTAGACCCGGGCGGCGTTCAGGCCGTACAACTGCGCGAGCTTCGGATCTTCGGCGACGGCTCGGACGATGCGCCCGACATTGGTGCGGGTGAGCACCATGTAGACGATCGCGTAGAGCACCAGCGCGACGATCACGATGAGCAGGTCCTGCGCGGTGAACCGGGCGGAGCGGATGCCGAAGTTGCTGCCCTCGAGGGGGCTCGGGATCAGCTGCGGGTTACCGCCGAAGATCATCGACGCGCCACCCTGGATCAGGTAGCCGAACGCCAGCGTGACGAGCATCAGGTTGACGATGTTCTGGTCCAGCGTCAGCCGGGTCATGGCCAGCTGCAGCACCGCGCCGACCGCGGCCACGACGGCGACCGCGACCACCGCGCCCAGCACGTACGGCATGCCTGCCTTGGTGCAGAAGAACCAGGTGAGGAACGCGCCGAGCATGTAGAGCTGCCCGTGCGCGAAGTTGACCAGCCGGGCCGCCCCGAGCAGCACCGTCCAACCGACCGCCAGCAGCGCATAGCCCGCGCCGAGCGCGATGCCGTTCAGGGCCTGGGCGAGGATGTTCATGTCCGCAGCCCGCCCAGGTAGGCCTCGGCGATCCGGTCGTCGGCGCGCATCTCGCCGGCGCTACCCTCGGCCGCCACCTTGCCCTGCTCCAGCAAGTAGATCCGGTCGGCGACCTCCAGCGTGGCCCGCACGTTCTGCTCGACCAGCAGCACGGTCAGGCCCTCGTCGACGAGCTGCCGGATGTGCTGCAGGACCTCGAGGACCAGCCGGGGCGCGAGGCCGACCGACGGTTCGTCGAGGATGAGCAGCCGCGGGGCCGCGCGCAGCGCCCGGCCGATCGCGACCATCTGCCGCTCGCCGCCGCTGAGCGTCGAGCACTTCTTGGTCGCCCGCTCCTTGAGCTGCGGGAAGACGGCGTACACGTCCTCGACCGAGTAGCGGCGGCCGCGGGCGTCCCTGGCCGCCCGGACCAGGCGCAGGTTGTCCTCGACGGTGAGGTTCTCGAAGACACCCTTGCCCTCCGGCACGAGCACGATGCCGGCGGCGACCCGGCGGTGCGGCGCGAGGCCGGCCACGTCGACGCCGTCCAGCGCGACGCTGCCGGTCACCGTGACCTTGCCGCGGGACCAGCCCGCGACCGCGCCGACGAGGGTGGACTTCCCGGCCCCGTTGGCTCCGGCCACCGCAGCCAGCTCACCTTCGCGGACCTGCAGGTCGACCCCGTGCAGGGCCTCGCTGTGGCCGTAGCGGACCCGGAACTCCTGGACGTCGAGGACGGCGTTCATTCGGACCTCCCCAGGTACGCCTCGAGCACCGCCGGGTCGCGCTGGACGTCGTCGGGGGACCCGTACGCGATCAGCTCACCCCGGTCGATGACGGCGACCCGGTCGACCAGCCGCATGACCAGGTCCATGTGGTGCTCGATCAGGACCATGGCCACACCCCGCTTGCGCAGCTCGCCGAGCAGGTCGGAGAGGCTCTGCAGGTCCGCCCCGCCGACCCCGGCGGCCGGCTCGTCCACCAGCAGCACCTCGGCGCCGGACCCGTAGGCCAGCACTAGCGACAGCACGCGCTGCAGGCCGTACGGGACGTCGTCGGGGTAGCGGTCGTGGTACGTGTCGCCGATGCCGAACTCCCGCAGCAGCGCGGCCGCCCGGTCCCGGCAGGCCGCCCGCTCCCGGGCCTGGCGCCACGGCATGCCGATCGTCGCCGCGAGCCGGGTGCCGCCCTCCACCTGGAACGCCGTCATCGCGTTTTGCAGGACGGTCAGCTTTCCGAAGAACGAGTTGTGCTGGAAAGTGCGGCGCAGGCCCCGGCGCGCCAGCGCCTGCGTCGGTACGCCATCCGTGCTCTTGCCGTGCAAGGTGGCCGTGCCCTCGCGGCGGACCACGTTGCTGATCGCCGCGAAGCTGCTGCTCTTGCCGGCGCCGTTGGGTCCGATCACGCCGAGGATCTCGCCGGAGTCCACCCGCCACGACACCTGGTTCAGCGCCCGCAGGCTGCCGTACCGCACCGTCAGCTTGTCGACGACGAGGGCGGTCATTGCCACACCTTGTCCGGGACCGGGATCTCGTCCAGCACCTGGATTTCGCCGTTCTTGACCGTGAAGCCGTACACCTTGGTCTCCATCTGCCCGCGGGCGGTGAACCGCACGTCGCCGAAGACCGTGCCGGTGAAGGTCTGGCCGTGGATGGCGTCCGCGACCTTCTGCCGGTCCAGGCTGTTCGCCTTGGTGACCGCCTTGGCCCAGACGTCGACGCTCTGCGCGCCCAGCGCCCGGTACTTGTCCGGCAGGTCGCCGTTGTGCCGGGCCTGGTACGCCGTCAGGAACGCCTGGTTGCCGGGCAGATCCTTGAAGGCGGGCGCCTCCGGGAAGTAGATGTCCGCTGAGTAGAGCCCGTCAACCGCCTTGCCGCCCGCGAGCTGGACGACCTTTGGCGAGACCGTGCCGAGGCCGGCGAAATGCGGCACCGTGCCGCCCGCCTCCGCGTACTGCTTTGCCAGGGCCGGCATGCCCGACGACTCGGCCGCGTTCGCGGAGAAGACCGCGTCAGCGCCGGAGTTGCGCACGTTGCTCAGCGGCACCCGGAAGTCCGTGTCTGTGTACGCGAACTTCTGCTGCGCTACCACCTGCACGCCCTGCGGCGTGAGTTGCTTCTCCAGGAACGAGCCCGCGTCGTTGCCGTACGCATCGCTCTCCAGCAGAAAGGCCACCTTCTTGGCCTTGAGCGTCTTGGTCAGGAACTGCCCGGCGGTGTACGCACCCACGGCGTTGCCGGCGTTCATCCGGATCGCGTCGGGGTCGGCGCCGCCGAGGATCGAGGCGTTCTGCGGAATGGTTGTGATGTTGAGGATGCCCTGCCGGACCAGCACGGGCTGGATGGCGAGGGTGACCGGGCTGTTCCAGCCGCCCATCACCACCGACACGCCCTGCGAGGCCAGGTCGGTCGCGGCGCTGACGCCGGCGGCCGGAGTGGACTGGTCGTCCTTGGAGACGATCTCGAGCTGGCGCCCGAGGACGCCGCCTGCCTTGTTGATGATCTCGGCCTGGACGGTGATCGCGTCCAGGACATCCTTGCCGTTCGGTCCGGCCGGGCCGCTGAGCGGCACGATGACGCCGATCTTGATGGGTCCGGACGACTGCGGGTCAGAGCCGCCCGACGCCGATCCCCCGTTGTTGGCGCATGCGGCCAACCCCAGTACGAGCGCCGCAGCGCCCGCCAATCTCGCAACCTTCACCGGGGAACCTCCCGTGTCGGGCGACACCGTCGCCGCCATACCGCTGCGTATGTCGAAATGTTTAAGGGCTTGCGCCTCCCGTCGTCAAGGGTTTCAAGAATGTTTCTGCGCAGGGAGAAACCGCGTGCACCGAACTTTCGATCAAGTCTTGACGGCATACCGCTAGGTATGTTGCTCTGTGGGCCACGCCATAGTTACGGAGCTGCCCGTGGGTTCAACACCGGTCACCTACCAAGTGGGGGACGCCGTCGCCGTCGTGACCATCTCCCGGCCCGAAGCACGAAACGCGTTGAGCTCCGATGTCCTGCGCGGGCTCGCCGAGGCGATGGACCGGGCCGAGGCCGATCCGGACGTCCGCGCGATGGTGCTCACCGGCGGCCCGAAGCTCTTCGCCTCCGGTGCCGACGTCCGCGAGCTGCGCGCCACCTCGCCAGCCCAATACCTGCTCTCGGAGCGGCTGGCCTGCTGGAGCCGCTTCGCTCGCTTCCCGAAGCCGGCCGTGGCCGCTGTCGCCGGGTACGTCCTCGGCGGCGGCTGCGAGCTCGCGATGACATGCGACTTCATCGTCGCGGCCGACTCGGCGATGCTCGGCCAGCCCGAGATCAAGCTCGGCATCATCCCGGGCGCGGGCGGCACCCAGCGCTGGGCCCGGGTCTCCGGCCGCTTCCGTGCGGCCGAGCTGGTGCTGACCGGCGGCTTCGTCGACGCCTGGACTGCGCAGCGGATGGGCCTGGTCAACCAGGTCGTGCCCGCGGAGCGGGTGGTCGAGGCCGGCATCGCGGTCGCGCGATCGGTGGCGGCGCAGAGCCCGGTCGCTGCCCGGCTCGGCAAGGCGGCGCTGCGCGCGTCCGAGGAGGTCGGCGTCTCGAGCGGCCTGGACTACGAGCGGTCCCTGCTGCTGACGCTGCTGTCCACCGACGACCACCTGGAAGGCATCGACGCCTTCCTGGAGAAGCGCCCGCCGTCGTTCAAAGGATTGTGAGGAGCCGTGGTGCAGGAGTTGGTCGTCGAGGATCTCGGACCGGCGGTGCTCCGGGCCGCGTTGAAGCAGCAGTCCCGGTCGCCGGGCTCGACGCTGTTCATTCAGGTTGCCGGGGATGCCTGGGACCACCGCGTGACGGACGCCGACCACTCCCACCCGGCGGTCAGCAAGCTGCACGCCCTGGTCCTGGCCGTGCACGCGGCGCCCGGGCCGGTCGTAGTCGAGCTCCAGGGCGCGGTGAGCGGGCTCGGCCTGGCCCTTGCGCTCGCTGCCGACCTACGGGTGGCCGCGCCGACGGCGACGTTCTCGGCCGGCTCCCCGGACGGGGGTGCGCTGCTGTTGGCGGGGGCGAGCCGGCTGCTTGCCGACGCTGTCGGCACGGGCGTGCTGGCGCAGCTCGCCTGGACGGGAGCCGTGCTGAGGGCCGAGGAGGCGCTCGCTCGCGGGCTCGTCGGCGCGGTCTCCGCCGATCCCGAGGCCGCCCGCGCGCTGGCCAAGCAGGTCGCCGCCCTCGCGCCGTCGACCGCCTCGGCGCTGGCCCGGGCGCTGCGCGGGCGCGCGCATCCGGACCTCAGGACGGCGATGGAGTACGAGGCCTGGCTCGCCGGCGTCTAGGGCTCGTGACCGGCGACACGATCATCGGTCGACGGGTCAGACGCAGCCCGACGCGGCGGGCAGACCGCCCCAGACGTCATCAGCGGATGGGTCGCCGCAAGCGTCGACGTCCGCTCGTTGCCCGAGGGGCCAGCTGCGGCCGCGGCCGCACCGGAGCTGCTCGCCGCGGTGCCGCTGGCGATGAAGACCCTGGCTGTTCTCCACGTCGGCACGCCAGCGATCGAACCCCGAGCTGCGGTCCTGCGGGGCTCCAATACTCGGATATGCGCCCTGAACTGCGGACACTCGGCGGCGACCTGTCGAGGCTGGGCGGGTGACGAGACCACTGCCGGGAGCGTGGGGGATCGTGTGGAGTGCCGTTGGAGGAGTGGCTCGTCCTTCGCTGGATCCAGGCCAACTGGAGTTCGTCACGCAAGACGATCATGTACTCCTGGCCAAGGTCCCCTCCGACACTCGTCGGTTCGAATCCGGCCGTCCCGACGCAGGTCAGAGGCCATTCGGGATCTTCCGGATGGCCATTTCTGATCTTGTACGGCAGTGAAGTACAGCAACGGCTCATTGGTCGAGGCTCTCGCAGGGCTTCTCGGGTGGCCTTGGACGAGACTTGGCTGTAGATCTTTATGGTGATCGAGAAGTCGGCGTGTCTCAGGATCGCCATCGCGATCCGCGGATGCACGTCCAGGTCGACCAGCAGGGAACCGCAGGTGCGTCGGGCGTCGTGGACGGTGATCTTAGGGGCGCCGGCGCTGGCGATGCGGCTGTCGTAGGAGCGGTTGAAGTTCCGCGGCTCGACCGGCAGCCCGTAGCGGGTCGTGAAGGCCATGCCGGTGTCGTGCCACGCATCGCGGGCCTTCTCTCTGGCCGCTTCCTGTTGGCGGTAGCGGCGCCGCAGCGCGGTGACGCAGATGGCCGGCAGCGGCAGGGAAGCGTCGGACTCCTCGGTCTTGCTGGTGCTGGCGCTGATGGGCGTCGGACTCTGGTACGCGCTGCTGCGTCCCACCGTGAAGTCCCTGGCCGAGGAGGCTGCCCAGGAGCAGGTCGCCCCGGTGGCCCGGCAGGCCAGCGCCGCCGACACCCGAGCCCAGCAGGCGGACGACAAGGCCCAGCAGGCGGTCGACGCGGTCGCGCCCGGGGCCAGCCCGTCGCCGACCCCCACCGTCCGTCCGGGCGTGCCGGCCATCCCCGACGGTGGGCAGTCGTCCAGCCGGCGGCTGTCGGTCACCGCCGGGGCCGGCGCCATCGGCACCGACCGGTACACCGTGCCGTTCCGTCGGGTCTTTGTGCTGACCGACACTTTCCTGCAGAACCCGTAGGGCGACTTAGGGGCGCCTCGACCTGGTGGTCGACGGCAGGACGGTGCTGACCGTCGCGCTGGCCAACTTCCGTGACCTGGACTACCACATGGTTTCGCCGATCGAGGTTTCCGCCGGCCGGGTGATCAGCCTGCGGACCAACTGCCGACGCGCCGGGACCGCGCTGGACGGCGCCGGTGGCGGAGGCGGCCAGTGCCGCGACTTCGCCTTGCTCAACGGCTACACCCGCAGTGCCGGCCCGGCGGTGTAGTCACGCTCGCCAGGTCGCCCCCACGCGGGGTGGCGGTGACGCTGCGCTTGCCGATAACCTGGTCCGTGCAGCTCAGGCGGCCTGCTTGTATTCGTGCAGGATTCCGCCGTCGGCGGACGTCCAGGCCTCCGATCTCGTCGGGAGCGGCAAACGGCACGGGTAAGGGGCGCAACGGACTCGCGTTGGCGATGCCCTGGTGCGGACGATGTTCGTTGTAGTGCCGTTCGAACTCACGCAGGGCATGCAAAGGTGTTGCTGGTTCCAGATCAAGGTGCGGTCCAGCAGTTCGCGGCGGCAGGTCTGTACCCACCGCTCCATGATCGCGTTCATGCGAGGCATCTGGATGCCGGAGGGTCATTATTCAAAACCCGTGTAGCGGATTCTGAAGATCTCCAGTCCGGTGACGGTGCGTAACACGTCGGGGAAGTGGGTCATGATCCGGTGGTAGTCGGTCTTGAGGATCTTCCAGTTCTTCAGGTGGCTGATGGCGCGTTCAACGGCGGCACGCAGCCGGTTGATCGAGTAGTTGTATGTCCCGCTCCGGGTTCGATGGAGACATCGAACACCCGGAGGATTCACTGTCATGGCGGCACCACGAAAGTACCCGGACGAGTTGCGTGAGCGCGCGACGCGGTTGGCGGTCGAGGCGAGGCGGGATCCGGCGTCGAACAGCGGGGCGATCAGGCGGATCGCGGGGCAGCTCGGTGTGCACCCTGAGGCGTTGCGCACCTGGGTGAAGCAGGCCGAGACCGACGCTGGGGCCCGGGTGGGGACGACGTCGTCGGAGGCGGCCAGGATCGCTGAGCTGGAGCGGGAGAATCGTGAGCTGCGGCGGGCGAACCAGATCCTGAAGTCCGCGGCGTCTTTCTTCGCGGCGGAGCTGGACCGTTCGTCGCGATGAAGGTCGGGTTCGTCGACTCCCAGCGGGAGGAGCACGGTGTCCAGCCGGTCCTGCAGGCGCTGCAAGGCACGCCGGCACAGACCGCACCGTCGACCTACTACGCCGCCAAGACCCGCCCCGCCTCGGCCCGGGCGGTGCGTGACGGCGAGCTGATCGCCAAGATCGAGCAGGTGCACGAGGTGAACTACGGCGTCTACGGCGCCAGGAAGGTGTGGCACGAGCTGAACCGCCACGGCGTGGCCGTGGCCAGGTGCACGGTCGAGCGGCTCATGCGCGAGGCCGGCCTGCGTGGGCTGCTGCGTGACAAGTCCCCGCGGACCACGCGGCCCGCGCCCGAGACGGCACGCCCCGCCGATCTCGTCGAGCGTGACTTCACCGCGACCGGCCCGAACGAGTTGTGGGTCGCGGACCTGACCTACGTGCGCACGAGTGCGGGGTGGGTGTACGCGGCGTTCGTCCTGGACGTGTTCTCCCGCATGGTCGTGGGCTGGCAGGTGGCCACCTCGCTCTACACAGACCTGGCCCTCGATGCGCTGCAGATGGCGATCTGGCGTCGGCAGGCCGAAGGCGCCGACCTGACCGGCTTGATTCACCACTCCGACAGGGGTGTCCAATATCGGGCGATTCGCTGCACCCAGCGGCTTGCCGAGGCCGGCGCGGTCGCGTCGGTCGGCTCGGTTGGCGACTCGTACGACAACGCGATGGCCGAGGCGTTCAACTCGCTGTTCAAGGCCGAACTCGTCCGCAACAAGGGACCCTGGCGCGGGCTGGACGACCTGGAGATCGCGACCGTCGAATACATCGACTGGTACAACGACCGGCGCTTGCACGGCGAACTCGGGCACGTCCCGCCTGCCGAGTACGAAGCCCTACACGCAATGACCCACCCGGTCACCGAGACCCTGGAAACCAGATAATCCAGTCTCCATCAAACCCGGGGCTTGACAGTACCTCTTCTGCTTGTCGGTCAGGTCCTTGCCGGGTGGTTTCTTGTGCCGGGTAGTTGGGCCGGTGCCCTGGTGCAGCGGTTGAAAGTCTGGGGTCTGTTTCGGTGACGGTGGTTCCGGTTCCAGGCTGAGTCCGGTCTGGGCGAGGAAGCCGGGGATCAGGTCGGGTCGGTACTGGATACGCTTGAGTCGGTTGCGGATGATCGCGGCGAGATGGTCCACGCTGTCGACGGCGATGTTGCCCGGGCTGGACTTCATCGTTGACCACAGGTCCTCGACGGCCCAGATCTTTCACGATCTTGGAGTGCCGGTGAGATATCGATGGTTGCCGCTTGGTTCGTGGTGGTTTCGGTGTTCGGGCGTGGTGACGGCCCGGCTGGTGGCCGGGTTCGGCCCTGGTATCCCCTTCGCGGGCCGGGTGGGCGGGGCCTCTCGTCTGGTCGGTGCGGGTGGGATTGCCGTTACGGCGGGGTGACCATGGCGTGGATCTTGTTCCAGGCGAGGATGAGGTCGGTCTGGTGCGGGTGGGTGTCGTCGAGGCGGGTCAGCCGTTTACGGGCGCGGCGCACGAGGCGGGCTGGCGCGTTGAGTAGCACTCGGCGCAGGGTGGCCGGGCTGGCTTAGCGCAGCCCGGACTGTTCGGCCAGCAGCCGCAGCAACGGGGCGCCGACCGCACCGATCAGCCCGGACGCCCCGGTGGTCAGCGTCAGTCCGCGGGCCCAGGCGTTGGCGCGTTGTTCGACGCGTCGCTTACGCCGCAATCGTTTGCCACGCGCAGCCTTCATACGCAACCTGGTCGATGTCGTACGCTTCACCTGGCAGGTGCCGCCCTTCTGGAAGATTCTCGATCTAGGCAATCCAGATCATTCCAGGTAGGACGGCACCTCCTTTACGTCAGAGCCGGCAATCAGCCATCACGCCATCGAGCCCATGAATTCGTGAGGCTGGATGTCGGCGAGCCGTCCGATTCTGCTAACAGAGCGGACGCCCTTTCGCGTCGCCCGACGTGGTCGTCTTACCAGCTCGCCAGACCTCCTTCCGCGCTCCGACACCCGAGGCTCGGATGCGCCGCGTCAGCCCATGTGCTGGTCGTCAGACGTCACGAACGTCCGCAGATGGTCAACCGCCGCAGAGAGCGCGTCCTGCAGGGGGCCGATGTCCCGGGCGACCTGAGCGAGGAGCATGCCGCCTTGATACGCCGCGAGGAACATGTCGGCGAGCCGCGCGGGGTCGGCGGACGCGTCGATGCGGCCGAGTTGCCGCATGCGATCGAGCCCGACGCGGAAGATCTCGCGCCACTGCGCGAACACCTCCGCGAGCCGGTCGTGCACGTCGAGATCGGTCTTGACGATCTCGCTCGCGAGCGAGCCGAGGCTGCAGCCGGCCTCGAACGGACGCCCCGAGAGGACGTAGAAGTCCGTCCAGTCCTGGAACGCCTCGACGGTGTCGAAGCTGGCAAACCGTTCGCTGCGATGGAAGCCGAGGACGCTGTCGGCCTGCCAGTCGATGACCGCCAGGACGAGGCTCTCCTTGGTGGGGAAGTAGTGACTCAGCTGCGATCCACTCACGCCTGCGGCGCGGCGGACGAGCTCGTTGTTGGTTGCGTGGACCCCTTTGCCGTAGATCAACGCCGCCGCGTGCTCCAGTATTCGCTCGCGCGTGGCCTGGCCCTTGGGAGTGAGCTTCTGGGCTGCATCCGCCCCGTTGTTCACCTGCATGTAATCAACGTAACAGAAACTGGGCTTGAGAACCCACTTTCGATGGTGTTCACTCAAGCAAGTGGACGAAATCGTCCAGTAGCGTCACGCGGCGGCCGCGTGCTCCAGTATTCGCTCGCGCGTGGCCTGGCCCTTGGGAGTGAGCTTCTGGGCTGCATCCGCCCCGTTGTTCACCTGCATGTAATCAACGTAACACAAACTGGGCTTGAAAACCCATTTTCGATGGAGTTCACTCAAGCGAGTGGACGAAATCGTCCAGTAACGTCACCCGGAGGTTCATCACCATGTCCCGCCTGACCGCTCCCGCGCGCGCCGACATGGACGCGAAGACGCAGGGCGCCCTCGACGCCATCGCGAAGCAGTTCGGCTTCGCGCCCAGCATGTTCACCACGCTCGCCGCGAACCCGACCGTGCTCGAGATCGTGATGGGCCTGCAGGGCAGCATCGCGAAGCTCCTGGACGCGAAGACGCGCCACACGATCGCCCTCGCGGTCTCTCAGTCGAACGGCTGCCACTACTGCCAGGCACTCCACGGTTTCATCTCGTCGAACCTCGGCGGTATGTCGGCGGAGGAGATTGAGCTCGCCCGCACGGGCACGTCCAGCGACCCGAAGCGCGCCGCCGTCGCGAAGTTCGCGCAGCACGTGATCGAGACGCGTGGCCAGGTCAGCGACGAGGACCTCGCAGCGATCCGCGAGGTCGGGTATATCGACCCGGAGATCCAGGCGATCGTCGCGATCGTGGTCGTCACCCTGCTCACGAACTACCTCAACAACGTCAGCGACGCCGTCGTCGACGTCCCCGGCGCCGACCACCAGTCGGCCTGACTTTCCTCTCCACCCGCCGTTCAAACGAAAAGAAAGCACGATGTTGAATCTCGACAAGCTGATCACGAAGCACCTCACCCGCTACTTCGACCCGAGCAAGAGGATCCCGGAGGAGACGTTCCAGCAGCTGCTGCGTTACCTGCGCACCTCGCCGACGACGATCAACATCCAGCCGAACCGTTTCCACGTGCTGGAGACGCAGGATGGCAAGGACAAGCTCGCGGACGCACTGGTCGGCCGCTTCGCGGACAACGCGGAGAAGGTGCGCAACGCGTCGCACGCCATCGTCTTCACGACGCGCAAGGACATCCCCGACACGCACCTGCAGGAGATCTTCGAGAAGGAGCGCGCCGACGGGCGCTTCGCCGACCCGGAGATCCAGAAGGGATGGGAGGCGGGCGCCTCCAACTTCGTGGAGATCCAGACAAAGAACTATGGCGGGGACGTGCTCCACTGGCTTGAGAAGAACACCTACCTCGTCGTCGGCGCCACGATGATGGCCGCGGCATCCCTCGGGGTGGACGCGACGCCGATGGAGGGCTTCGACCGCACGACCGTGGACGCGGCCTTCGACCTGACCGACACCGACTACACGACCACGCTGCTTCTGGTGCTCGGCTACCCCGACGAGGCTCGGGTCTCCCGCCAGCCGGTCTCGCGGTTCGACGCGGAGAAGATCTTCACGCACATGTGACGGACGGGGCGGACATCGGACCGCGGTGCCGGCCCCGTTCACTTCGACTCGGTTACCCGGCGTCCGCACCTCCTCGACGGACGCCGGGCAATCGACCCCCTAAGGACTTCGAGGAGGTCAAGATGCAGATTGATAAGGCAGTGCAGGATCGAGCCGCGGCCCGCGCCGCCGAGCTTCCCGGCTCCGAGCACACACACCAGTTCACCGGCGACTGGGAGGTATGGAAGGTCGGCGGCAAGGTGTTCATGCTGCAGACGTCCATGCCCGGCGAGCCCGTCGTGATCCTGAAAGCGGATCCATCCGACGCGGAGGCGCTCCGCGCAGCTCACGCGAGCATCTCGCCCGGCTACCACATGAACAAGAAGCACTGGATCACGGTGCGGGCGGGTGCGGACGTCGAGCCCGCGCTTGTCGACAATCTCGTGACCGAGTCGTACCTCCTCGTCGTCGCCGGCCTGCCGAAGCAGAGCCGTCCCGTCAATCCCGCTTCGTTCCGCGTCCCGCCCTCCGCCGACTGATCACGCTGACGCCGACCGCGCCCAGAGCGCTGTTGCCCCTCATCCGAGCAGCGCCCGCACCGGCGCATGACGCCCTTACGTGGCCGGCCGCAACGACGAGGACCTCACCGTCGGCGTCCGAGTCCGGGGGATTGACAGGTTGGCCCGGCGTAGCACTGCGTTCTCGTGGCGGAGGACCAGGATCTCCACGTCCTTGGCCGCACTGGTCTCGGCGAGCAGGGTCAGCCACTCGGCGATGCGGCAGAACACGAGGTAGAGCATGCGTAGGTACACGAGCAACGATCCTGCCCGACAGCAGTGCAGGCCATTGCGCCTGATCAACCACGGTAAGCGGGTTTTGGCACCCGACAGGGTGCTCGGCGTCCAGTGGCACCCCGAAGACCCCGACGCCGACCCTGAGCAACTCGCCACGCTGATGACGGCCTTCACCACGGCAGTCGCCTCCACCGCACAAACCAAGCAGGGACAACCATGAAGAAGCTCAGCGCTGTCGGCGCCGCCGCGGCTCTCGCCCTCGTCCTCGCCGGCTGCTCCGCAGGGAGCGGCTCCGCCGCAGCATCCTCCGACTCTGGCCAGACCAGCATCGGGCAGGAACACTCGGCTGTATAACGGATGCTACGCGTGAGTGCTCAATTCCCCCCTCCGACACGAACCCCCACAGCTCGACTGCCAGTGATGCGATGAGCCGGTGCGTCCTTCGGTGCGCGCGCAATTCCGTAGTGGTGGGAGTGCTGTTCAGGCGTGGGCGGGTTCCGACGACGCCCCCCCGTTTACCCCCCGAAAACCCTGTCCTGGCGTCCACGACCAGTGACAAGAAGAGACCAACGCCCCGCCCTGTCTGTGCAGTTCAAGGACCACTTGCAGCAAGCAATGACAAGCTCGGGGCGGCTGCAGTCGGTAACAAGGGGTCGTCGGTTCGAATCCGGCCGTCCCGACAGCACGTAGAGAGGCCGCTAACCGGAGCGTAAGCCCTGGTGAGCGGCCTCTGTTGGTCCCTGAGCCGAGCGTCGTTGGCGAGCTAGACAGCACGTAGCTGGGGACCATCTGGGGACCGGCGCGCCTCCTGCCGGACTGCCTCCGTGAGATCCCGCCAGGTGCCGGCCGAGGTCTTCATCATCCGGTCGGCCATCGACCGGGCGGATGCTTCGTCCTGGAAGTCGTAGGACACCTCCTGACCTCCGTCACCACCGAGGCGGCCACGGACCCGCCAGAGCTGACCGTCGGAGACCAGCCAGATATCCCGCCGGGCCATGCGACCCCACGCACCGTTCCAGTAGCGACCATGTACCTCCACCCCCAGCACCCTAGTCGTACACACGTTCGACCGGCCGGCTGTCGGCGTGTCGACGGTGGCGGTGCACTCACATAGCCGAATTGAGGGCGTTGGGCGCAGTCTCATCCTGGTCTTCGGCACGGGAACGACTCCCTGAGACCGAACGCTAAGATCGCCGGATGCTGTTCAAGGCGGACCTGGGCAAGTGGGTCGACAACCTGGTCGGCGCGGTGGACAGCCGCGACGACGAGCGGTTCTTCGCGGCCCTGCGGGGCATCGTGGGCGCCACGCCGAAGGCGCGCCCTGACGAGGTCGACGCGGCCCTGGCCAGGTTGACTTCGGTGCTCGCCGAGATCCCGTTCGGGATGGGCGGCGAGCTGGCCCAGATTGCCGGCAGCATGGCGGACTACGGGACCGATGCGGCGGTGGTGGTGCCGACGCTCGTCGGGCGGGCCGCCAACGCGATGGAGCAGGCGGCACGCTTCGCCGAGTTGTACGGTGCGGTGTTCGGGGACCTGCCCAACGCCGATGATGCGGAGCAGATCGGCCCGACGATCGAGCGGTTCGTCGAGACGGCGCCCAACCGGGGGATGGCGCAGTCGGACGCCTATATCCTGGTGCAGGCGTGGTTCTCCGGCGGTCAGTGGGTTCAGCCGGTGCTGTACCTGTCGCAGCGCAAGGACGTGCGGGCCGTGCTGCCCGAGCGACCGCGGCTCACCGCCGCCATCGACGCGATGCGTGAGCACATCGGCACGGCGCATTGGTTGTACGGGCTGCTGCTTGTCCTGGACGACGAACCGCTGGTCGTGCTGCACCGCGCGACCGGACGCGGCTATCGGGTGACGATAAGCGGCGTCGGTGACAACTTTCAGCTGCACACGCTCCTCGCCGCCGCCCTGATCGGCGACGAGTCGCAGGGCCTGGTGCCCGGTCAACGGCCAAGCGCCGCGGAGATCGCGGCGGCCTCTGACGGCGAGGACCTGACACCCGCAGGCGGCATCCGAGGCAACTTCAACCTGGTCGACGCCCACGGCGAATGGATCTGGAACGAGGGCCGTCCCGCGGACATCCCGAAGCTGGAAGGAAAGCGGGTCGTCGTCATCGATCCGCCGCCGTACCCGCGGAGCTGGAACGCCGGCCGGCCATACCCGTTGATGCGCCCGACGGTGACCGTGGATGGCATGCTGCCGGCCGACGAGGCCGCGCATTGGCTCGGTCTGGTCAAACCTTCCCAGCGCGGCTAGGGCCTGTGTCGAAGTCGGTCACAGCCACTCGTTGATCGTGGCGACGTGCACGGTGG
>NZ_JBHSBP010000043.1:0-6929 GCF_042650725.1 Micromonospora sp. GCM10011541 | reverse complement strand
CCCCGCTTGCCTATCTCACGTGGTGGCGCCTCAACAGCGCCGCGCACCTGCTGACCCGCGACGACGCGCCGCTGGCGGCCATTGCCCGCCGGGTCGGCTACGCCTCGGAGTTCGCCTTCGCCAACGCGTTCAAGCGGCAGTTCGGGTTGTCGCCTGGCCGGTACCGCCGCCAGCAGCGGCAGGAACCGGTCCAGCACGACTACGACCTGGCCGAGACGCCGACAGGCTGACGCCCTAACAGGTCAGGCGGCGACCGACGCCGACCAGTGCGCCGGCCCCGGCGGTCAGTCGTCCGAGGTCAGCGTGTCGAGGAGTTCGTCCAGGACTGCAGTGATGTCGGGCCATGCTTGGCCGAGACGGGCACCCTTGGCGGGAACACTTGCCCGTCGTGTCGCCAAGGGGTGTGGTCGACGACGAGGAGGCCATCGGGCTGGTGGTGAGCGTGAACAACAATTCGTACTCGGCTGGCGGCAGGTAGCCCAGGGTTGACTGCAGCCGGTGGTGGTGTCCTGAACGGACAGAGGCCGGGGTTACGAGACGTCCTTTAGGCCGATCAGTGAACATTCACCGTGCAGAAAGTCCGTCTCGTTAGCGTTGCACTGGATGGATGGTTGAGCTTCTCGGAGAGCTCGGATCAATGATCGGAGTAGCGCGGCATAAGTACGGCGAAATTAATATGAGTCGGCCCGCCTCCACGTACAGCAACCACGCATACTCTCAGTGAGTCTCGCCGGCGCCCCCAGAAATTCCGCGTGACGCATCCCTTCCGGAGGGCCGAAGCACCATGACCCGTCTGTTCGAACCGTTCAATCTGCGCGGATTGACCGTGAGGAATCGGATCGCAATGGCGCCGATGTGCCAGTACAGCGCCGCAGGTGACGGGTTGCCGGGCGATTGGCACCTGGTCCATCTGGGCGCTCGTGCCGCCGGCGGTGCCGGCCTGGTCATCACCGAAGCGACTGCGGTTGTGCCCGAAGGCCGGATAAGCCCGCAGGACACGGGGCTGTGGTCCAGCGCTCACATCGACGCCTGGCGACCCATCACGGCGTTCATTAAGGCGCGCGGCGCCGCTCCCGCTGTGCAGCTTGCCCATGCCGGGTTCAAGGCGTCCAGCTACCGGCCCTGGGCCTCGCAGCACGGCGGCGTCGCCGACGCCGACGGAGGATGGCCGGTTGTCGGCGCTGGCGACGAGCCGTTCGCACCCGAGTACCGCACGCCGCGGGCGCTTGCCGCCAGCGAAGTGGCCGGCATCGTTGAGGCCTTCGCCGCCGCAGCCCAGCGAGCGGTGGATGCCGGCTTCTCCGCCGTCGAGTTGCACGCCGCTCACGGTTACCTGTTGCACGAGTTTCTGTCACCAGTCACCAACGACCGCAAGGACGAGTACGGCGGTGACTACACCGGCCGCACTCGAGTGTTGCTCGAGGTGGTGCAGGCTGTTCGAAGCGCGATCGGGGACGACATTCCCCTACTCACCCGCATTTCCACGACCGACTGGGTCGACGGTGGATGGACAGCTGACGACAGCGTCGCCCTGGCCAAGGAGCTCGCCGCCGCCGGCGTGGACCTTATCGACTGCACGACCGGCGGCATCGCACGGCAGCACGTTATCCCGGTGAAGGCGGGCTACCAGGTGCCTTTTGCTGCGCGAATCCGTCAGGAGGCAGGGATTCCCACCGGCGCTGTCGGGCTCATCACCCGGCCGAAACAAGCCGAAGAGATTCTCTCGGCCGGGCAGGCCGACCTTGTGCTGCTGGGCCGCGAACTTCTCCGAGACCCAAATTGGCCGCTGCGCGCCGCCGCTGAGTTCGGTGCCGAAGCTGCCTGGCCCGACCAGTACGGCTATGCCGTATGAGCAGAAGATGACCGCACGACCGCATCGCCCCCTGTCCACCGGAGAAGACGGCCGTCAGGTGGCGAGTGGTAGTGGCATCCCCGTCTGCCAGCGCGGACAACGAAGTGTCCGTGCTGCGGGAGGTGGTCGAGAGTGTGCGGACACTCCGTCATCGCCGCAGGTCAGTACGCACGGCGAGCCTGATCAGTGTGGCATGCGTCGCTGGTTATCGCATGCTCCACGCGCTGCCACGGTCTTCACCGCGATCCAATGATCGTCGATATCACAGTACGCGACGTGAACCTCCGCACTGGTGGGTCGTTCTTCCGTGCCGGGCGCTCGTCGGAAGTGTCCGGGATAAGACTGGGGGGCGGCGTGAGCGCGTTGACAAGTTGGCTTCCGGACATGCTGGGAACCGGCTATGAGCAGATGGTCCTGCCACTGGGCGCCGTGCGACGCGGACCGCGGACTGCCCGGTGGGCGCCAGTCAGCGGGGTTGAATTCTGTCACTTTGACAAGCGCTCATCGGCATGGTCGGATGCGCCCCACCCGCCGAGCAGCCAACGCCCGAAGCAGCTATGACAGGGCCGCGCTAGCCGAGTTCGACGAGTCTGGCGAGGTTCGCCAGGGCGATGCGCGTACCCGTCTCGTTGTCTTCGGCCGGGATCGCGTCGGGAATGCCGTCATGAACGACGACGACTTCTGTGCCGCCGTCCACGTCGGTGAGCGTCGTGGTCATGGTCATCGCGCCGCGGAGCGCGGGATCGTCGGTCTCGAACTCGACGACCTCGACCACCTGCTGGTCGGGCACGATCTTGACGAAGTGGCCGTGGTAGCTGTCGGTGTGTGCCGTCGACTTGCCGGTATTGTCCGGCGCCTCGTAGGTGAGCGAGACGCGCAACGAGCCGCCCTCGCGCGCGTCGAACTCGTGCACGTGGCCGCTCATGCCAGTGGGCACCCGCCACTTGGCGACCGCGCCCGGGTCCAGCAGTGCCCGATAAACGGCTGAGCGCGGTGCCTTGACGAGTTGGGATACCTGGGTCGAGTACATGGAGCGAACCTAGTGCCCGGCGCTCGGGATCGTGGCGCACTCACATCGGCAGATCCGCGCACTCGGCGACCGGCACGCCGTGACATTGCGTAACACGCGGATCGCGGCTACCTATTGACTGGTGGTACGACCGCAGCCCGGCCAGGCTTGGTCGAGGTGACCGGTGGGGTCGCTCTCATCGCGGCTGCCCACTGCTGTTTGGTGTGGCTCTCATCTGGCGTGCGCCCCAGATGTGCGCGCCGTAGGATTTCGCTGTGCCGAGTCGCTTCTTCCGCCGTCGCTGGAATGAGTCACGAGGCGACGAGTTCGACGGTTGGGGACACTCCGTCTGGTACTTCGAGGTCGGTGAGGATGGCTGGCCCGTTCGCCAGATTGAGGCGTACGACGACGGGCCGGTCCTCCGCTACGGACCTGGACATGGGGAAGACCAGTACGGAGGCCTGGGGCAGGCGAGCCTCGATGACGCGGACGAGGACTGGAACAGCTACACAATTGCGCGAGACGCGTTCGAGCGTGTCTGGGACTCGGCCGGCGAGTAGGACTTAACGCCGCTGGCATCGGCGTCAGTGACCGGACTACCACTTCGCGGCATGACCGGATGGCCGCACCCATGCTGTCTGCGGCATGTGCGTGCGTCCTGTGCTGCCGGCACCCGGGGCGGGGGCCACCGGATAGTGCGCCATGTCGGGCCGGGCGGCCCCATATTCGGGCGTCTCGCCGGGGTGCGTCCACTAGCGTGCCGCCTCATGGAGAACACCGCCGTACGCACCGAACGCCTCGAGCTTCGCCCAGTGCGTGACGAGGACGTCGACCGGATCCTGAAGTACCGCAATTCGCCGGAGGTCACGCGCTGGCTACTCCGCACGGAGGTCGACCCTGCATCCTTCCGCGCGGCGTGGCGGCGCGCGGCCGCAGACCCCCACGACCACAGCATGGCGGCCACGCTCGACGGCGTGGTGATCGGAACCGTCTCGCTCGACGTCGTCGACGGCATGGCTCAACCCGGCATGCCACCGCGGACCGAGGCCCAGCTCGGCTACATCTTCGATCCAGCCTACGGCGGCCATGGATACGCGACCGAGGCGGTCACCGCGGTGGTGGCGTACGCATTTGACCAGCTGGGCATTCGGAGAATCACCGCCGGCTGCTTCGCGGACAACCTCACCTCGGTGCGAATCCTCGAGAAGGTCGGCATGCGTCGTGAGCAGCTCGGCGTCGGCGATTCCTGGCACGCCGAGCTGGGCTGGGTGGACGGCTACACCTACGCCCTCCTCGCCGAGACATGGCATCGAGAGGCAGCACCGTAGGAGCAGCCGAAGACTCTGAAGGCTGGCATGAACCCTGGCCGGAGGTTCTCAGTGGGACCCAGCTCGGTAGTACCTGTCGAGGAAAGCTGCGTAGCGTCCGCGGTCGTACCACTCCTTCACCCACGCAATCACCTCGAGGATCTCTCGGGCTTCCTCGGTGCATACGGTCGCGAGATACTCCTTGGTCCTGGCCACGCCCGCCCCCAGCATCAGTTCCGCGTCGATCGCACCGGTCGCGTCCATACTGGTGCCGCGGGCGCGGTGAACCACCAGCGCGTCCTCGACGGCGCCGACGTGCCAGAGCTGAACGGCGCAGATCCGCATCAGCTGCGTGTTGCCGGGGACGGTTCCCGTTCCAACGTAGGTTGCCGCCTCGCGCTGGGTTTCGCGCATGAGGACATCCCGAACGATCGGGACCTGGTCAGCCGCGACCCGCAAACCGTAGGCGGCCAGGTGCTGGTCGGCGTCCCGCTCGTACTGGTCATAGATGTCCATTCCCACGGACCGTGTGTAGCAGGAGCAGAGCGCGTCGGCCAGACAGCGCACCGCGGCAGAAGCGGACACCGCCTTGCCGCAGGTTGTTCGGCTGTACGTCGGCGCTGGTGGCGGGGCCGAGCCGGCCCGCGAACGCATCCCGTTGACAACATCACTCGCGCTTCAATACGCTTAACACGTTCGTTAAGTGAAGGGGGACTTCGGGTGGCTGGCACCGATCAGCTCAGCGCGGTGTTCTCGGCGCTCGCCGACCCAACTCGACGGGCAATCCTCGCCGAGCTGGCCGCACGCGACGCCACGGTCACAGAGCTCACCGCTCCTCTGTCCATCTCGATGCCGGCGGTGTCACGGCACCTGAAAGTGCTCGAGCGCACCGCGCTCATCTCGCGGTCACGGTCGGGCAAGTGGCGCGCGAGCCACCTCGAGGCCGCCCCGCTGCGCGAGGCGGCCGACTGGATCGAGCGCTACCGGCGGTTCTGGGACTCGTCCCTCACCCGCCTCGATGCCCACCTCGCCGCGGTGCAGGCCGCCGGACCGGCAACGGACCGGATGGCCGACGACCCCAGGGAACTCGAATGAACACCGAAACTCCGCAGCTGGTCATCTCGCGCGTGCTCGACGCGCCGCGGGAGCTCGTCTACCGAGCCTTCACCGAGCCCGACCACCTGGCGGCCTGGTGGGGCCCGACCGGCAACTCACTGCCGCGCGACGAGATCGAGTTCGACGTGCGCCCCGGCGGCTATCAACGGTGGACGGAGGTCAATGCAGCCGACCCCGGCCTACGCGTGCACATCCACGTCGACCTCACCGACGTCGCCGACGGCGAACTACTCGAAGGCGTCATGCACGTCAGAGGCCGGCTGCAGGAGGGCATTCAGCCGTTCGAGACCAGGCTCCGGATCGAGTTCCACGACGAGGCCGACGGACGGACACGACTCGAGATCCGCCAGTGGCTCCCCGGACACCTGGCGCACCCCAGCGAGGAGGGTTGGCTCCAGGCATTCACCAAACTGGACGCCACGCTGATGAATATCCAGGCACTTGCGGCTGATCATCGAGAGGTAGAGGCATGGCCAAGCTGATTTACGTGACGAACGTGTCGCTTGACGGCTACATCGAGGACGAAGGCGGCGCCTTCGACTGGTTCCCACCCGACGACGAGGTATTCGCGTTCACCACCGACCTCCTGCGATCGGTCGGCACGTTCCTCTACGGGCGGCGCCTGTACGAATCGATGGCCGTCTGGGAGACCGACGCCGCTCTGGCCGGGCAGTCCGAGCTCATGGCAGACTTCGCGACCGCCTGGAAGGCGGCGAACAAAGTCGTCTACTCCACGACCCTCGCCGCGGTGTCAACTGCCGACACCCGACTCGAACGCCGTTTCGACCCCGCCGCGGTACACGAACTGAAGGCCACGGCCAGCAGCGATCTCACCGTAGGAGGTGCGAACCTCGCGACGCAGGCTTTCAAGGCCGGGCTGGTCGACGAGTGCCAGCTGTTCGTCTGGCCCGTGGTCGTCGGCGGGGGCAAGCCAGGGCTGCCTACCGGCATGCGCGCTGACCTTGAGCTCGTCGATGAGCGCCGATTCCGAAACGGCGTCGTACACCTCCGCTACCGCCCTCTCGGACAGTGAACGACAGCCCTTTCCGATCGCCGGCGCCTGCATGACACGCGGAGCGCTGACGACTGATTCGGCCGGTTGAGGTCGCTCGTCACGAACTCGGGTTGCGTCGAGTAGCAGTGTGCGGAGGCGTCAACCACCGCGTCGGGACGACGGTGGCGGTAGCGAACCTCAGTTAGGGGAATGCCCCGAGAACCGTCCGTCTTCGTCGATCCGTCGGCATGCCAGCGCACGGTCGTCGACCGCTCCCGACGCAACCGCTCATCGGCAATTGCGCATGCAGGTGTAGTTGCCGCCTCAACCCCTCGCAGATGGCTGAAGGATGTGCGGGCCGCCGATGTGCGGGGTCGGGTGGTAGCCGGGGTGCGGCTGCGGCAGTGTCGCCACACACGCTGCGCAGCATGCGTTCACTAACATCGGCAGCACGTCGGTGGCGACCAGACCAGAGATCCAGACTTGGTGCAGCTCACCGCCAACTGGGCCATCGCCGGTACTGCTCGGGACTGGTTCTCAACGTCACGCCGCGCCAGGCGAGCGCCTCGGCGAACGCGGCGTACCGCCCACTGCTCAGCATCCAGCCGCGGTACACCGCGAGGCCGCTGCCTGTTACCGCTGCGACGGCCT
>NZ_JBHSBP010000042.1:0-4545 GCF_042650725.1 Micromonospora sp. GCM10011541 | reverse complement strand
CCCCGCTTGCCTATCTCACGTGGTGGCGCCTCAACAGCGCCGCGCACCTGCTGACCCGCGACGGCGCGCCGCTGGCGGCCATTGCCCGCCGGGTCGGCTACGCCTCGGAGTTCGCCTTCGCCAACGCGTTCAAGCGGCAGTTCGGGTTGTCGCCTGGCCGGTACCGCCGCCAGCAGCGGCAGGAACCGGTCCAGCACGACTACGACCTGGCCGAGACGCTGACAGGCTGACGCCCTAACAGGTCAGGTGGCGACCGACGCCGACCAGTGCGCCGGCCCCGGCGGTCAGTCGTCCGAGGTCAGCGTGTCGAGGAGTTCGTCCAGGACTGCAGTGATGTCGGGCCATGCTTGGCCGAGACGGGCACCCTTGCGGGAACACTTGCCCGTCGTGTCGCCAAGGGGTGTGGTCGACGACGAGGAGGCCATCGGGCTGGTGGTGAGCGTGAACAACAATTCGTACTCGGCTGGCGGCAGGTAGCCCAGGGTTGACTGCAGCCGGTGGTGGTTGTGGACCCAATCAGTGCGCTGTCCAAGGCATCGCCGACAGTGCCGATCGAGGCATCGATGCCGGCGGCGACCAGGTGAGTGGTGAACCAGAACGACGTGTACTGCGATCCGGCATCAGTGGTGGATCAGGCCCGCCGCGACGGGGCCGGCCGTCGCGGTCGCGGCGCCACAGGCCCATGTCGAGGGCACGCAGGACGAGGGTGGTGTGTTTGGTGGTGGCCGCCGACCAGCCGACGATCGCCCAGGAGTAGACGTCGACGACGAACGCCACGTAGATCACGCCGGTGAACGTGGCCACGTGGGTGAAGTCCTCGACCCAGCACCGGTTCCGCGCGGCCGCGGCGAAGTCCCGTTGCACCAGATCCTGTGCCCGCTGCCCACCAGGGTCGGCTGCCGTGGAACTTCGACTACGGCAACCCGGACGTCGACTCGGCCGCCCTCCGCTGGGATCTCAACGAGGGCAGCGGCACAGCGGTGGCCGACTCCTCGGGCAGCGGGCATAACGGGACGATGGCCACCGGGGTGAGCTGGGGGCAGGGCAACGACCCGGAGAACCCGGCCGACAAGGCGGCCACGTTCACCGGCGCATCCTGCCAGCAGATCACCGTGGCGGGCACCGCCCTGTCGAACACCTCCTCCTACACCGTCGCCGCCTGGGTGCGGCTGACCGACAAATCCGTCAACCGCACCGCTGTGTCGAAGAACGGTTCATACACCAGCGGATTCTTCCTCAACTACGTCCAAGCCACTGGCCGATGGGCGTTCTCCCGCATGGACACCGACAGCTCCACGTCCCTGCCGATCCGCGCCTCGTCCAACACCTCCCCGGTGCTCGGCCGGTGGACCCACCTCGCCGGCGTCTACGACACCGCCACCGGGAAGATGACCCTCTACGTCGATGGAGTCGCGCAGTCGACCACGGCACCGACCGGCGGCTGGAACGCCACGGGCGGGTACATCATCGGCCGAGCCCAGTGGAACGGCACCTTCACCAACACCTGGCACGGCGGGATTGATGACGTCCGCATCTACGGCAAGGCCCTCACCGCCGACCAGGTCGCCACCCTCGCTGGCGACGAGAACGCCGGCCGGATGCTGAAGGTCCGCCGCGCCGCGTTGTAGCAGGGTTCCAAGACCATCACCGACGGGGAAACCGCCGCCAACATCGTCTACAACGTTCCCTTGACCAAGGCTGCCGGCGGCCCGCACGACATGAACGCAGCGGCAATCTCCACCTGGGGCCAAGTCGACCTGCCCACCGACGCGACCGCCATCTTCGGCCCGGAAGACAACCCCAGCCGCAACAGCGCCACCCCCACCGGGCCTGACACCAACGGCTACCAGTACGCCCTCGTCCACTACCTCGAGGCCGGGGGCAAGGAGGTCAACACCGCCACTCCCGGCGGCCACATCGACACTCAGGAGTTACGACCGATTCGGTAACCCTGTCCGAACCCTGGAGGCCACCAACCGGGAACTGGCGTCGGGCACGCTTCCCGGCGCAGCCGGCTACCTGGAAGCGCTCGGTCTCGCCAACTCGGACACGGCAAGTAGAGCTCTCACTCTGTCCACCGTGAAGACCTACAGCACCGACGGGACCGACTTCGTCGACACCCTCGGGCCCACCTCGACGGTCGTGCTGAAGGGCGGAGCCCCTGACCCGGATGACACTGGGCCTCTGGAGGCGATTCCCGCAGGTGCCACTGTCATCGGCCGGCAGCACGTGGTGGCCACCTACGACGAGGCCAAGCTGGACGGCGCGACCTACCACCTCGCCACTAGTGCTCTGACCGGGAACGTTTACCGGGTTGGCGGCGGCGGGGCCGGAACCGGTTGGATGAGACGGACATCCGACGGGTTTGGGGGCGTGGTGGCGGAGCTGGTCAAGATCAGGAGGCTGACCGACCAGGAGGGCCAGCAGTTACAACGGATCGTGCGCCGGGGCAGCACCAACACAGTGCGCTATCGACGGGCGATGATGCTGCTGGCCTCGGCCGGCGGCAACCGAGTTCCAGTGATCGCCCAGTTGGTGCAGGCCGACGAGGACACGGTGCGGGACGTGATCCACCGGTTCAACCAGATCGGCCCGGCCTGCCTGGACCCTCGGTGGGCGGGAGGCCGTCCCCGCCTGCTCAGCCCTGACGACCCCGATGGTCACTGGCCGGCGCCGAAGCCGTCCTGAGACTCCGCGCCCTGCTCGCCAACGGCGACTTCGACCGTTACTGGACCTTCCACCTCGACCAAGAACACCAGCGCAACCACCGGGCCCGCTACCGACTCGCTGCTTGATCTACGAGGTCAGTCCCAGCAATCTGCGCCCGCCGCGCACTGTCCCCAGTCGAGCGCGAGCCGCCCGCAGGTGCGCCTTTCGCCCTTGAACAGCAGGCCCGCAGCCTGCCCGCAGCCGCGCGATGTCCGCAACCCCGGGCCCAGTGGCGCCCGCAGGAGCGCGCGCACAACCGACAGATGCGTCACAAGTGCGCGCTTTACGCGTTCGGGTCCCAGTCTGCGAGCTGCTCCATCGGCTCGGTGTCGCCGGTGGTCTCCAGGCCGTCGAGCGGGACGCGCTCGTAGAAGTAGAGGACCAGTTCGCTCGCCGCGCCTCGCATCGCCATGTCGCCCGGCTCCGCGTCGGCGGCGAGGTCGTCGCAGCGGACGCCGTCGGCGTTGAGGGTCAGGCGCCAGGAGCGGCCCTCGGTCGTGTGCAGGTCGATGGTCGCCGGCTTGAACGGCCAGGGGACGGTCGTCGCCGAGACGGTCGTCAGGAACTCGTCGACGCCCTCGACCGCGACGTCCGTCGGCAGCGGCTGTGCGGCCCCCTGGGTGAGCTGGGCGTCGTAGGTGTGGACGGCGATCTCCTGGATCTGGTGCCGGGCCACGGCTCCGCTGGTCTCCGGGGCCTGCGAGCGGCCCCACCAGGTCCAGCAGCCGCAGTCCGGGCCGGCCTCGCGCATCGCGTCGAGCATGAGCTCGGTCGACTCGGCGAGCCAGGCGTCCAGGGCTTCGCGGTCGCGGGGCGCGGTCGGGGCGCCCTTCGGGTCCGTCCTCGCCGGGGGCTCAGCGCCCGGGCCCGCCGCGACGATGGCGGCCTGGCGGCGGCGGCCGTCGCCGAGGTGCTGCGCCAGTTCGCGCAGCGTCCAGTCCGGGCAGGTCGGGACCTGGACGTCAAGGTCGGGGGCGGACGCGATCGCGGCGCGGAACGCGGCCGAGCGGTCTTCGATCAGCCGCAGGACCTCGGGGAACTCCAAGATGTTTTGCACGTCGGTTGTGTATCACGGCGCTCCGGCGGCCGGGTAGCGAATTTGTCGGACGAACGCGTCGACGGCCGGGCGGAGCGCCGGCGCCGAAGCCGTCCTGAAACTCCGCGCACTGCTCGCCAACGGCGACTTCGACCGCTACTGGACCTACCATCTGGGCCAAGAGCACCAGCGCAACCACCAGGCCCGCTACCAACTCGCTGCTTGACCTACGAAGTCACTCCCAGCAATCCGCACCCCTAGCCGATGTCAGCGGCCTGAGTAGTGTGCGGCCCGGCGGCGCCAGCGCCAGAGGAGTGAAACGAGAGCTAGTGCTCCGACCGGGAACGTTCACGGGACGGGCCCGGGGTGGCCTGCGCCCGTGAAGGTCTATCCCCTCTGGCACATCAGCCACCAGAACGAAGCCGGCCCCAACGACGAGACGATTCACCTCGACGACGAGGGCGTGTTCATCAACGAGCAGGACGGCGACGACGTCAAGCTGCTCGGCATCTACTCCTCCGAGGCCGTGGCCGAAGAGCGGATCCGCCGCGCGCGTCTTCTACCGGGCTTCGCCGACGAGCCAGACTGCTTCCAGATCGGAGAGCACGACCTCGATGAGGACCACTGGACCGAGGGCTTCGTCCGCGTGCCGGTCTAGGTGACTGGTGTGAATCGGTGGTTTGGTCGGGCTGTGCGGTCAGCCATGGTTGCCTGAGCGTGATGGCGGGGTCGGTGATGTCGCCGGGGTGGTCTGGGCGTCGAACCGTTGCTGGATAGGCGTTGTGGGTCTTTCATGCCGT
>NZ_JBHSBP010000041.1:0-762 GCF_042650725.1 Micromonospora sp. GCM10011541 | reverse complement strand
GGACCAGCCCGCCGGCCCGGGCCACCAGCTCGGCGGTGAGCGCCTCGGAGTGGCCGGTGCCGAATCCCTGGAGCACCCCGCCGGCCCGCAGCCCGGTGGCGATCAGGTCGGCCGCCGGGTCGACCGCGTCGGCCTGGGTGTCGACCACCCGGTCGAGCACCGGGCGGACGGCGTCCGCGTACCGCTGTGCGCTGATCATGAGGCGGCCCCCTTCGCGGCCTTGTGCCCGTCGACGGCCTGGGCGGTACGCCGGAAGGCCGCGTGGGCGCGGTCGTGGGTCCGCTGCGCCACCGCGATGTAGAGCAGGTCGAGGACGACGAGCTGGGGATGCCGGGCGGAGAGCGCGTCCGGCCGGAAGGTGGTGGCCTGGCTGGCCGTGAGCAGCACGATGTCGGCCAGCTCGGCCAGCGGCGAGCGGGGGAAGCCGGTCAGCGCGATCGTGGTGGCGCCCCGGCTGCCCGCCTCGGCGAGCATCTCGATGGTCTCCCGGGTCTGCCCAGTGTGCGAGATGCCGAGCGCCACGTCGCCGGCGCCCAGCAGCGCGGCGCTGGCCAGCCCCTCGTGCACGTCGCTCCAGGCCCAGGCGGCCACCCCGATGCGGTGCAGGCTGAACTGCATCTCCTCGCGGACCAGGGCGCTGCCGCTGGCGCCGAAGATGTTCACCCGGCTCGCCCCGGCGATGGCCACGGCGGCCAGCTCCACCACGGCCAGGCCGAGCAGCGCGGCCGTGTCGTGCATGGCCCGGGTGTCGGCGGCCATGAT
>NZ_JBHSBP010000040.1:0-19460 GCF_042650725.1 Micromonospora sp. GCM10011541 | reverse complement strand
CGTGGTGGGCCGCCTACCGCGAGAGGCTGGAATCCACCGCGCGCGAGTTCGCCTGAGGACGCGGTCTTCGCGTAACCCGCGGATTCCGTCCAATTCGTCCGAGAAACCGGTTGCATTCTGCCAGCGGCCGTCGAAGCCCGAAGCCAAGGTCACATGCACGGATTTGCCGCGAGTAGTGCGGTCCGCGGTTGCTGCGGGCTTCAGAGCAGCGGATCGCGGAGGCTTGCCGAACCAGCAGGCGCACGACGTCTGAACCTCAAGAAGCGGGTGCCGCTGGTTCGGTTTGAAAGTGTTGCGGGACCGCGTCGGCGTTTGTTGTTCGGTTCACGTCACCTTCTGGGTGATGATCTGCAAATCTGCTGAACTGCCTCAGGTTCGACGACCGAACCCGGCATAGTTCGCCGCCAAACCTGAGGCACCGCTGGTCAGGGCCGCATCCGTGCCTCAGGTCTACTGGCGAGGGCGCGGTGCCGGCCAGGGATGCTCCGGCCGGCACAGCGCCACCGATTAGCCTTGGCGCGTCGTAAAAATCGCGGCGGCGCCGGCCGGCAGGCGGTAGGCGTAGGTCGTGTCTCCCCACGGCACGTCGAACGTGGCGACCGAGCGGCCCGAGTTATACACGACGAGAAGCTGTGTGCCGTCGGGCAGCACGGCCGTCTTGCGCTGAACGCCGCTGTCCGAGCCTGCCGCCACGCTCGCCGGACCGGCGGGCCCGAGCACGTTCAGCTCGTGGATCGACCACCAGTTGCCGGCATCGCCCTGGTTCACCACCCGGATGTAGCGGCCCGTGACCTGCGGAATAAGGATCTTGGCCACCGGGCTGCCCGGTCCGGTCGCGATCGGCTGGCCCCAGTTCGTGCCGTCGTTGGACACAAAGAGCTCGTACCCCCGCGGGGAGTCGCCGCTGCTTCCCGTCGTGTCCAGGACGACCTGGTTGAACGTCTGCTCCGAGCCGAGGTCGACCTGGAACCAGTCGCCGGGCCGCATGCCGCGACCCGTGCTCCACCGCGTGGCTGGGTCGCCGTCGATCGCCTTATCAGGTGGCTCGGTGGCATTGCTCGCCGATGCCGACACCGTCCACGCGCCACGCGGCAACGGCACTGCGGTCGTCGGAGGGGTGAGCGACGCGCCGGCGGGGAGCGTGTAGCCGAGCCACTGGTTGCCGACCCGCACCTGAGCCTGGTGAGCCAGCATTCCAGCGTCGTAACTGATCAGCGCTCGCGTCCCGTTCGGGTTCTCGAGCGGAATGTCAACCGAGCCGATCGCGGCTGGGTCCACAGTGCCATGCTGGGTGCCGGTCCAGGTGAACGTGGCCGCCGCCCCGCCGGCAAGGCTGTAGGTGAACCACTTGTTGCCCCACTGCACGCGGAACGTCTTTTGGCTGTTCGCGGAGTTGAACGCGACCAGCGCCGTGGAACCATCGGGGTTGACGAAGGCGACGTCTTGCACGTCACCGGCCCCAAGGGAGTTGGACGCCACCCGGCGGGCGCCCGGACGCACGAACTTGCTGGCGTGACCGAGGGCCCAGTAGTCGACGGTCTTGGTGTACGACCAGTGGCCGGCCGCGTCCTGCGCGACCGTCACGACGCCGCGGCAGGTCGGGCAGCCGCCGTTGGTCGGTCCGTTGTTCTGATCCAGGGCGATGTTCCAGCGGATGACACCCTTTGCCCAGTCACGGGTGCTGTTGATGACCAGGCCCAGCGCCGCGGCGAAAGCGGCCTGCTCGTCGCCCTCCCACGTGCCGCCCGAACACTCCGTGTGCCACGCCGGCTTGTTGGGGTAGTTGTTGTGCGACACGGCCTGGGCCCGCACGTCACCGCCGTAGCAGTGCCACGCCGTGCCGGCGACGAACCCAGTCGCGGCCGGGTCGGCGTACATGGTTTCCGGATAGCTGACGACATCCCAGTTGTGGTCGTAACCAAGGATCCCGGTCTGCAGTTCGCGGTCGCGTAGTGCCGGGCCGAGGTAGTTCTTGATCAGGTTGTTCTGCTGCTCGGCGCTGAGCGACATACCCGGATATCCGGAGGGTACGTAGAGCGGCTCGTTCTGCGGGGTGATGTAGCGGACGGGAACCCCTGCCTCCGCGTAGCCTTCGAGGAACTTCGTGAAGTAGTCGGCCAGCGGCTGGTAGGCGTCCGGCTTGAGCGTCCCGCCGATCATCGAGTCGCTGGTCTTCATCCAGCCTGGCGGGCTCCACGGCGACGCCATCACGGTCAGCTCCGGGTTGAGCTGACGGGCTTGCTTGAGCACCGGGATGATGTATGCCCGGTCGTGGTCGATGGAGAAATGGGCGAGTGTCGGATCGGTCTGGCCGGCTGGCATGTCGTCGTACGAGTAGTTCCCGTTCACCGCGAAGTCACTGGAGCCCATCGGCTGGCGCAGGAAGCTCAAGCCGATGCCCTGGCGGCTGAACAGGTCGCGCATCACCGCGTCGCGCTGCGCGCTGTCGAGGCGGGTGCCGACGAGCCAGGCGGAGGAGTCGGTGAACGACGCCCCGAAGCCGGTGATCTCCTGATACCGCCGCTGGCTGTCGACGGTGATCGTCGGTCCCTGCGGGGCCTGCCCGCCATGCCACGACACGGTGGATTGGCGCGACAGGTAGGTCTTGGTGCCGAGGTCGGTGAGAAACACGGAAACCCCCGCTGGCGCGCTTGCTGCGGCGGACGTTTCGGCCGGACAAAGCACGAGTAGGGACAGTGCAGTGACCAGCCCGACGCCTAGCCCTCTTCGTGACACCTCGTGATCCCTTCGTTGCATGGCTGCGCCCCGATCCGGGAACGTTCCGCGCGCGGCGCGAGGATTCGGGACTTCATTCAAGTGTCGAATTATTTACACATTTAACTTATGGCACCGTCAAGGGCCATTGACCGAGTGCCGTGCCAGAGCGCGACGTGCGGGCATGATCTGCGGCTTCGTTGATCGGTGTCAGGCTGCCCGCTGGTACTTGTCGCACGCCTCGCGGTGCGCTGTCATGCCACGAGTCGCACGGTCGATCACCAGCCCTGCCGGTGCCCGACTTGCCCAAATTCGTGTGTGTTCTGGCGGGCGTCACCAGGGATGCCGTCAACGCCGCATGGCGGCGGTTGCTGCTCCGTCGCGGACGTGGGTCGGTCGTCCCGCCCGCGATACCGGCTGAGGAGCAACGCCGTGGAACCAGATGTCGCGCCGTACCCGCTGTGCCTCACGGCACAGCCCGACCAACCGGTCGACCAGCGGCTCGCAGTCAACATCGATGAAGCAGTGCAGCAGCGATACCGGCTGCAGGCCAAGCCGCTTGGCCAGCCTCTTCCCGGAGCCGTTCCAACGCCTGCATGGGACCACGGTTTGGCTGCGCGCCGACGTTGAGGCGTGGATCGCCGAGCACCGGCCACCTCGGGTCACCGACAGCGACGACGCCGAATAGCTCGCCTGCACCGGAGGGCAACCACTCGGAGGCTCTCCGTCGCTCGCCGGGCTCCACCCGCAGAAGCCGCGGGAGGCCGCGCACCTCGAACGCGGGACGTTCGAGGGAGCCGGCCGGCTCTATGCCCACCCTTCGGGACCTGCCGCGGGCCGGGCGGCGCCTGCATGTTCCGGTCCAGCGGTGCGGGTCAACGGTCGTCGCCGAACAGGTAGTGCAGGTACCGCTGCGGGTCGGCCAGGAACGAGCGGGTCAACACCACCGGCTGCGCCTCGTCGTAGCTGACCTCGCTGATGGTGCCGGTGACATCGATCTGCAGGGTCCGCGCGTGCGGCACGGCCAGCAGGATCGGTGAATGGGTGGCCACGACGAACTGCGAACCGGTCTCAGCGAGGTCGCGGATCCGGGTGAGCATCGCCAGGCAGCCGTGCACCGACAGCGGCGCCTCCGGCTCGTCGAGCAGGTACAGTCCACGCGACCCGAACCGGTGGGTAGCCAGGTCGAGGAACGATTCGCCGTGGGAACGCTCCTGCAGGCATTGCTCGCCGGTCCCGCTGTCCCCGACGACCCGCTCCTGATGAGGGGCAGCCCGGGCAGGAATCTTGTTCGTGCTACGAACCGGTGGCCCACTGACAGGAGCAGGGCGTGTGGTGGCGCCTGCAGGGGACGCTGCTGGCACGGTTGCGTGGCGGGGGCTGCCGGGCCGAGCCCGGTCGATCGCGGCCGACCTGGCAGCATCTGCCGCCTGGCATGCGCCGCCACTTGTGCTCACCCTCGACCGACATGACGAACGGCCTGGGAAGGTGGCCACGGTCGGCGGTCGCATATGTGAAGGCCTGTATGACGGACGGTGATCCCAGCGGGCTGCGTGCGGGCTGGCTGAATTCGGCCTCCGTCCGCCCACCGCTTGGCAGAGTGGGGAGGTGACCAGGAGCCGGTTGGCGGGGCATTCCGGTGAGCGTCCTGCGCGATTCCTCGGGGGCATTCAACTGTCCCCCGGGGGCCCCGGGGTGACCCGGTTGGAGCTGTTCCTCGACCTGGTGTTCGTGTACGCGTTCCTGAGCGTGACGGACCTCGTGGCGGAGAACTTCCGGATCGAGGGCCTGTTCCAGGGCGTTCTGGTGGTCCTGTTGCTGTGGCGGGCCTGGAGCTCGTACACCGTGCTCGGCAACCTCGTCAGGTTGGACAAGGGAATAATGCGGCCGCTCATCTTCGGGGTGGCCGCGACCATCCTGGTGACCGGGATCGCCGCGCCGGTGACCTTCACCGATCGGCCAGGTGGCTTGTTCGGGCCGTTGATCTTCGTCGTCGCCTTCCTGCTGGCCCAGCTCTTCGCGCTACTGATGTTGACGTACACCGTTTCGGGTGGGACCCGAGGACCCCTTCTACGCGCATGGTTGCCGTTCTCCGGCGGCGCGGTCCTGCTGCTGTGCGGTGCGCTACTCCCTCGCCACCTGCCCGCGGGCGTCGACGGTGGGTCCGTCCAACTGGCCCTGTTCTTCACCGCCACCGTCGTCGATTTCATCGGCGTGCGGGCGCTCGGCGCGGACAACTGGCGGATCGTGTCCGTCCCGCACTGGGCCGAGCGGCACCGGCTGGTCGTGCTCATAGCGTTGGGCGAGACGATCATCTCGATCGGCACTGCCCGTGGCCTCATCGGTGACCCACCGATCACCTGGTCGGTGATCGGGGGCTCCGCCCTGAGCCTCGTCGTCGTGGCAGTACTCTGGTGGCGCTACTTCGACATCGCCGGATTCGCCGCCGAGCAGGCGCTGCAGCGGTGGCCGGCAGCCACCAGGTCACGACTCGGCCGGGACGCATATAGCGTCCTGCACGTCGTCATGATCATCGGTCTCGTCCTCATCGCGCTGGGGCTCAAACGCGCCTTGAGTTCGGTCGAACCCGCCACCGCGTACCGGTGGGACCAGCTGAGCACACTCGTCCTCTACGGAGGTGTCCTGGTCTACCTGCTCGGGCTGGTGGCCCTCGAGCACCGCACCATCCGCCTGCTGGGTCGTAGCCCGTTGCTGGGGATCGTCCTGGTGACCACCTTGGCTCCGGTCGCGGTCCGCCTGCCGCCAGTGGGCGCGGTGGGGCTGCTCGCCGCCGTTCTCACCAGTATGGTCCTGGCCGACCTCACCGTCTTCCGCCGGCGGCATCACTTGCTGCACAGGCAGGCGGCGGAGGCGGCGATCCATGCCGCCACCACCGGGGTCACACCAAAGGAACTCTTCCTCGATCTGGTGGTCGTCTACACGTTCATCCAGGTCACCGTGTTGATGACCCGGCACCCCACCGGGGTCGGGGTCGCCCAGGCCCTGGCCGTGCTCAGCCTGCTGTGGGTCGCCTGGTCCCTCTACACCCAGGTAGGGAACGTCCTTCGAAGCGAGTCCATCCCCGTCCGGTTGAGTGTCCTGCTGGTCGTGGCGCTGACCCTAACGATCGGCATCGCTATCCCACAGGCGTTCGACGTTGTACCCGACGGCCTGCCCGGTCCGATGATCGTCGTGGTCTGCTACATCGCGCTGCGCGTGCTGCACCTGATCGCGCTCCGGCTGGTCGTCCGTCCGGATCGGGCACCACACGCCCGGATGCTGCGGGCGGGCGTTCCGACGGCGGCCGCGCTCGTCCTGTTGTTGTTCGCCGCGCTGGCTTCCTCGCGGCCGCATGCCCCGGAGGAGCTGAGCCCGCTCGCGGCGAGCCTCTGGCTGGCGGCCATCGTCGTCGACCTCGCCGGGGGCTACTTCGTCGTCCAGCGGTTCTGGCAGGTGAGTTCGGCCAAACACTGGACCGACCGGTACGCCCTGATCATTCTCATCGCACTGGGCGAGTCGATCATTTCGGCGGGGGTGGCCGTCTTTGGCCGCGCGATTTCCTGGTCGGTGATCGTCGCCAGCGCCACCAGCATGGTCCTGCTGGCCACGCTGTGGTGGGCGTACTTCGACACGGACGCCATCGTCGGAGAGCGCGTCACGCAAGACCGGACCGGCAACCAGCGGGCCGCGCTGGCGCGCGACGCATACGCCTACCTGCACCTGCCCATGATCGTCGGGCTGACGCTGCTTTCCTTCGGCATACGGAAGACCCTCGACGTGGTCAGCGACCCGTCAGGACCGGCGCGTACCCCGCTGGGGCACGCCATCCTCTTCGCCGGAGTGCTCGTCTATCTCCTCGCCAACCAGGCATTCTGGTGGCGCACGCGGCACCAGATCCGCTGGGTCCGGGCCACCGGAATCCTGCTGGTGGCGATCCTCGCGCCGGTGACCAGCCCACTGCCGCCGCTGTGGGCGCTGACCATCCTGACGGCCGCCACCGCCGCCGTCATGATGATCGACTCCCACCACGCCGCCGAGCTACGGCGGCGGCTACACGAGCCACCACCCTCAGCCATCCTGACCAGCAACCGCCCATGAACCCCATCAGCCAACCCGCCGCGATCCCCACCGCCATCGTCCGAGCCGCGCTACCTACGGTCACGTCCGGGGCTGTCTCGCGAACGGTGTTTCCGGCGATCTTGTTAGTAGGTCTCAGCGGCCGGGAAGCGGTCGATGAAGGTGATGGCGAAGGCGTTCAACGCGGGTTTCCAGCGCATCGTCCATCGGGTTCTGCCGGCGCCGGTCGTGTCAAGGGACCGGGTCACGAGGTAGAGGCACTTAGCGCGGCCTGCTCGTTGCGGATTGGAGCCATGAGCCTCGGCGGGAGGTCAACGCCAAGTGGCTAGGGCTTACTCCGGCGGCGGGGAGTGAGCCAGGCGAGGGGTTGTCCGCTGAGGGCTGCGTCGGCGAGGCGGTGGGCGCTCGCGGTCTTGAGCGCCGCTCGTGAGCTGTCAATCCAGCGCTGGACGTTGTCGATGCCCTGATGGCGGTACTCAACCGCTTGGACGAGGCATTCCAGCTTGTCAGCGTCGCGAGCGACCACGGCTTCTGGTGTCTCACCCGCTTCGTATTCCGCAACGGCGGCGGTGATGACGTCGGCGACTGCCGGTGGGCAGGTGGCGACCTGGTCGGCGGTGACGGTGGTGTTGGGTGCGGCGGTGAGGTAGCGCTTGGCGATGTGCGGGATGTCGGTGATCCGGGTTTCCTGGGTGTCGTGCAGAACGCACAGCATCGACACCCGGGCCGGCTCCGGCCGCCCAACTCGAGCGCCACCTCGGAAGCGGTCAGTCTCCTCGATGGCCTGGTCGTCCACGACGTCGGCAGATACAACCGCCAATCCAGAGGACACGAGGCGGTGCCGGTTACCGCGTGGACACTCACCCCGATCTGGCAGTTCGCCACTTCCGAGGGGCGCGTGATCTCGGTTCACCGCTGCGTCAGCGCTTTCACCACCACCGGCAGGCGTCCCAAGGCGTGCGCTATGCCCAATCCGTCCATGTAGTCCCACGCGTGGACGATCTCGCCGTCGCGCACGCGTAGCACGAGCACACCCGGAAACTCGAACGGCTGACCGGTGGACCGCAGGACACCGCGGACGACCTGTTCGACGACCAGCACCTCGCCGTCCGCGCAGGAATGAACGGCCACCTCACACACCTCCTGCGGTTGCGCGTCACTAACCGCCCAGGCGGCCCGGTACGCGGCGCGGAGACGCATCGCCCTCACCCCGGCAGGTCAGGCACTCGTCAAACGGGGACGGCGCCACCGCACCGACACGGAACGCCACGCCGCGGACGTCCTCGGCGCGGACGAACTGCGGCGTACGGCGCGGACGCTAGAACAGCTGTGCGCACTGCTCGAGGAACGCCTACGCGCATCAGGCGGGCCGCTGTGATGGCCCCGTGTACGCGGGCGGTGCTGGTCAGGACGCCGCGCCCACCTGCAGCGGCGGACCGATGAAGGACTATCCCAAGTCAGGATTCATCCGCTGCCTGAAGCGGTACCTTGTCGGCACCGCCTACCGGGTCATCTGCGACGCGCGCGATGTCCCCCATCATCGATGTGTGGGCGGCCGATGCCTACGACCTGGCCACCGATGGGTGGCTCCCCGGCGGGGAGGTGGGGCTCACCTTCGGCGTGGTTGGGTGCGGCTTCTCGGTCTCCGTACCCTCGAGTTCTGACGAGTTCGGGCCCCACGCCGCAGTTCCTCGCTTCGCTGCAGGCACTCGACGTTGACCTGCTGCCACATCCCGTCGCATCTGCCACAGGTCCACTACCTTGACGCATTCCTTGACCGCCATGGCGGCCACAAGCGTCCGGGTGGGAGACGCAGGTCACAGTCGGCGGGGCTCACATCTTTGCCGAGCCATCTCGTCACTCCCACGTACGAATCAGATTCTCCCGCGTGGAAGGAACATCATGAGCTCACCGGATGAAAGGCTTCGCCGCGACTTCGGCGGCGACATCATCGAACCGGGCGGAGCGGAGTACGAATCGGCGAGCCGCTCGGTATTCGCTTCCGGTAGTCCGGCCTATGTTCTGCGGCCCAAGAGCGTCGGGGACGTGCAAGTAGGTGTCAGGTTCGCGGCCAGCGCAGGACTTGTGCTGTCCGTGCGAGGTGGCGGCCACAGCTTTCCGGGCTTCGGCAGCAACGACTGCGGCATCGTGATCGACCTCAGCAAGCTCACAAGCGTGGAGCTCATCGACAAGGAACGTCATCTCGTGCGTATCGGCGGCGGCGCCACTTGGGGTCAGGTCGCGGCCGCTCTCGCCCCGCATGGCCTGGCGATCTCCTCGGGCGACAACAAGAGCGTCGGTGTCGGCGGGCTGACGTTGGCCGGTGGCATCGGCTGGAAGGTCAGGAAGTACGGTCTGGCCCTGGACAACGTGGTCGCCGCGGAGGTGGTCACTGCCAACGGAGCGCTCGTGCACGCAAGCGCGGAGGAGAACCCGGAGCTGTTCTGGGCGATTCGCGGTGGCGGCGGCAACTTCGGGATCGTCACCGCCTTCCAGTTCGTGGCACATCCGACGACGGACGTCTTCTACGGCAGGATTGCCTTTCCGGCGTCGGAGGCGGGCAGCGTGCTGCAGGGTTGGGCGGACTGCCTCCGTACCGCGCCCGAAGCGCTCACCTCCACCGCGAACCTCGCCAATCCGCTGGCCGGCGGACCCGAAGCGCCGGTGGAGATCTACGTCGCCTTCGACGGCGATGACCCGGCGCTCGCGGCCCACGCAATCGACCCGATCCGCCGGCTCGGCACGCTGATTGACGACGACGTCGCCCTGAGGCCTTATGCGGACACGCTCGTGGACGGCGTGCCCCCGCCGCCGGGCATCCAGTTCCTCACCCGGAGCGCGTTTGTCGAGAAGGAATCGGTATCCGAGGTCCTGCAGATCCTTACCGAGGTCGGGGCAGCGGAGGGGTCGCCGTTCATCGCCGTTCGCAGCGTCGGCGGTGCGGTATCCCGAGTCCCCGACGACGCCACCGCCTACACGCACCGCCAAGCCGAGTTGATGTTCGTGACCACCACCGCGGGCCCGGAGCCGGTCGTCGAGGCCACTCGTCCAGCGCTGGAAGCGATTTGGCGGAGACTCGCACCCCACGTCAATGGCGCCTACGCGAACTTTCTCGCCACTGCCACCGACGAGGACGTCGCGGCGATCTATCCAACGGAGACCTACCAGCGGCTTGCGGCGGTCAAGCGTCAGTACGACCCCGCCAACTTGTTCGCCCATAACCACAACATCCGGCCTCAGTAGGCCGTTGGCGGGCAGGCAGATCCGACACACCCGCGGCCCCGGCGGCCTGACCCGCGACCGACCCCGGGACACCGAAGACCGCCCGCGGAAGTTCCTTCTGGCAGGACGACGGCCCCACCCCCGACCGTGCATACGCGGCGGCGGAGTGGGGCCGTAGGCCTCCTTGCGCTCATGGACGCCGAAGGGGCGCCGCCTGCATAGTTCTGACAGTTCGATCAGTCCCCGCAGCTGATCGAGCCCGAACTCCGCCACGGCCTGCGCTGCCAGCGCCGGATCGGCGTCGAGCGGTAACGCGTCAGCACCCACGTTCACCGGTGCCGAGAGACAGTTCGTCCTGCGAGCGGCGGTCAGGTAGCACCCGCCGGGTCGGTCGCGGAGACGCGGTCAGTACGCCGTCCAGAGCTGGAGCTTCTCGGGGTTGCGCACCACCCAGATGCGCTTGACCCGGTCGCCTGCGACGTCGAAGGCCAGCACCGCCGCGGTGACGCCCTCGTGCTGAACTACCAGACCTGGCTGACCGTTGACCGTACGCTCCAGGATCGTCAGGCCGGCTACCCGGCCGGCGATGTCGACCAGGTAGCGCGCGACCTGCTCGCCGCCTTCCACGGGATGGAGCGCGGCGGCTGCCAGGCCGCCGCCGTCGGCGGTTGCGGTAGCGTCGGGGTCCAGCAGGCCGATGAGGGCGTTGACGTCCTTGGCTTCCCATGCCTGCCTGAGGTGCCTGATGACGACGGCGCCGTGCTGGACCACGGGGGTCGCGGGAACCTGCGGCGCCGCGATGCGGCGGCGGGCCGACGAGGCCAGCTGGCGACACGCCGCCGGCGTTCGTCCCACGATCCTGGCCACTTCGGGGAAGGGGTACCGGAAGACGTCGTGCAGGATGAACGCGACGCGCTCGGCCGGGGTCATCGACTCGAGCACGACGAGGAAGGCCATGTTGACCGACTCGTCGAGGGTGACCCGGTCGGCCGGATCGGCCGTGGCCCCGCCCGGCCGCCCGCTGATCCACTCCGTATGGTCGGGCAGCGGCTCCGGGAGCCACTCGCCCACGTAGCGCTCCCGTCGGGTCCGGGCCGAGCGAAGCACGTCGAGGCAGATAGTGCTGGCGACCGTCGTCAGCCAGGCGGCGGGAGACTCGATGGCGTCCTGCTGCCGCGCAGTCATGGCGTACCAGCGGGCGTACGTTTCCTGTACGGCATCCTCGGCTTCCGCCAGGGAGCCGAGTAGCCGATACGCGAGGTTGACCAGCCGGCGCCGCTCGCTGATGATCGCGCTCAGTCCCGGGTCGAGCTGGCCGCCTTCTGGCTCGGACTGTGTGGTCATGGTGTCGCCGGCTCCCTGTGCCTCGTCGCTCTCCTCACCAACTCGACGAGACAGCACACGGAATTGTGAGGTTGGCGCGCGGCCTCACAGTAGGGAGGCTCTCGTCGTCGTACTGCTGACACCGCATGACGTGCGAGGAGTGCCCCATGAACATTGCTCTGTGGATCGTCGCTGGGCTGCTGGCCGTTGCCTTCCTGGCCGGCGGCGCCATCAAGCTGGCCCTGCCCAGGAGGAGACTGGCCGCCGCCCCCGGCGGGGGATGGGTCGAGGACGTCAACGCCGGCACCGTCAAGGCCATCGGCGCCCTCGAGGTCCTGGCCGCGATGGGCCTGGTCCTGCCAGCCATGCTCGACATCGCGCCGGTTCTCGTGCCGGTGGCCGCCGTCGGCCTGGTGTTGCTGATGATCGGCGCCATCATCACGCACCTGCACCGTCACGAGGCCAAGCCGATCCTGGCAAATGTGGCCTACCTGGCCCTGGCCGTCTTCGTGGCGTGGGGCCGCTTCGGCCCGCACTCCCTGACCGGCTGACCCACTGCCCGACACCACAAGGAGAAGCCGATGTGACGCGCGTCTCCGGGGGCGAAGGCCGCACCGCGACGCGGCCTTCGCCCCGTGGGATCACCGCGAGCGCGTCGCCTGACCGGTGCCGCAGCCCATCTCCGGCACCGCCGCGCGTTTCGGCCCAGCCATCACATCATCCCGCCGGGATGTCCTTGACGAATACGATCCCATCATTGCTGGCCACGTGGGCCGGGTCCAACGGGGAGTAGCCGAACCAGGGGGACACGCGGGGAGCGGGCGTCACGTCGCCGAGGACGGTGGCCAGTCGGCGGGTGTCGACGACGTATCGGTCCTCCGGCAGCGCGTACAGCAGCCCCTCGATGGTGTCCGGAGGTGGGGCGTCCACGCCATGGTGGCGGATCGTGCCGAGGGCTGTGGCCAGGAAGGCGTACCCGTCGCCCAGGTGGGCGCTGACGATCGCGCCGGCGCTCCACCATTCCAGCGGCAGGTCGCCCATCCGCATCCTGCTCTTGTTCCGCTGGAGGTGGCCGTTGTGGGCGGACACCAACGCCGGGCCCCGCTCGGCGATGGCGAACAGGTTGGCGGCCATCATCGAGTCCCGCAGAGCCAGCAGCCGCGCCATGCGACCCGGTGACGTGTCGGCCATCCAGAAGTGGTAGCGCAGCAGGCCGGTGGCGGTGCGCCTGTACAGGCATGCCCGGTCCCAGTCGTCCGGTGAGGACGCCGCGATCAGCTGTGGCGTCTGCGCGTCGAGCAGCGCCACCAGGTCGTCGGCGAGCAGCCGCAGCTGCTTGGCCTCGGGTGTCTGCCCCACGGACTGGGATGGGTCCATCATCGCGGCGGGGTTGGTCCACTGGTCGTCGGCGCCGAGCAGGCGGTCGAGCGTATCGGCGGCGCAGGGGAGCAGGTCGGCGTCGGCCCAGGCGGTGTGGTAGGCGTGGAGTGCGGTGAGGGCCTGCCGGGGGCTCGCGGCGCCGGTGATCTCCAGCGGGCCGTCGAAACCGGCGAAGCGCAGCCGCTCGGACGCGGGCCGGCCGTCGTTGTACGCGCGCATCCAGCGCACCAGCTCACGGTTGGCCGGGAAGGCGCCCCACTCGTGGCTGAAGCCGCGCTCCATGACCTCGTCGAGGTTGCCCGTGCCGGACGTGACGTAGTCGTCCACGACCAGGCCCATCACGCAGTCGCTCTCCATGGCGATCGTCCGGTAGCCCTCCTGCTCGACGAGTTGCCGGAAGAGTTCGTTGCGTACGTCGAGCAGGAGGTCCGCGCCGTGGGTGGGCTCGCCCAGGGCGAGCAGCCGCGGCCGGGTCGGGAGCAGCCGCATGACGGTCGCGGCCTCGACAGCATGGGCGGTGTCCTTGGTACCAGCAATCATGCCCTCAACGGTATCGTTGAACCTTCGGTTGAAACTTCTCCGCGATGGTGACAGGACAGTGGGGCGAAACCTTCAAGACGGTGGACGGCTCAGGCCGGTCGACCTGGCGCGCGGGCACGGCCTGTCCACCCAGGCGATCAGGAACTACGAGGCGGCCGGAATCCTGCCGGGCGCCGAACGCACCCTGCACGGATACCGCACCTACATGCCGCTGCACGCGCAGGCCCTCCGCGCGTTTCTCGCGCTCGTGTCAGGACACGGCCACCAGACGGCCACCTCGATCATGCAGGCGGTCAACCGGGACGCGACCGAGGACGCGCTCCGGCTCATCGACGAGAGCCACGCCCAGCTGCTCGACGATCGCCGCACCCTCCAGGCCGTCGAAGCCGCGCTTCGCGACCTCGATCCTGTACCGCGGGAGCGCGGTGACACGTTCGTCGGCCCGCTGTCGCGGCGGCTCGGCATCCGACCGGCCACCCTGCGCAAATGGGAACGCGCCGGCCTGGTCCAGCCGCGCCGCGACCCGCGGACGGGCTACCGGGTCTACAGCGAGGCGGACGTCCGCGACGCCCTGCTGGCCCACCAGCTCAGACGGGGTGGCTACCTGCTGGAGCAGATCGCCCCGCTGATCGCTCAGGTCCGCTCCGCCGGAGGCGTCGCACCGCTGGAGTCGATGCTGGCCGACTGGCGCGCCCGCCTCTCGGCCAGGAGCCGCGCCATGCTCGCCGGCGCCGCCGCATTGGACGCCTATCTCGACCGCCGCCCTGCTCCGCCCGGATGACGAGCGGCCTGCTGGCCGCGAAGCTCCGGGGTGTCTTAGTGATCGTGACGGACAGCCGTCCGAGCAGTGCGTGATTGCTCACGGCCGACTCTGACAGCAACAGCAACCGGCCCAGTCAGCACCAGCACCGCACGCCTACCTGGCCGTGGATCGGCCGGCGATGCACGTCGCCGACGGGGCCGTCGCCGCCGTCGACTGGGTGCTCGACCACCTGCCCGCCGGATCCGGGGGTGAGGAATCGGGCTGAGCTCAGCTCTGGCTGGTCACCGCCGTGGGCTGATGTTTCTTCGCGGGGACGACGTCCCTGAGCAGCCAGCGGACCGGAGGGCTGACCAGCGGACGCAACGCCCACACCACGGGCCGGCTGGCGGTGATCCAGACCAGCGCAACGACCGCGGCGATGAGCACCAGCAAGGCTGGGATGTTGTCGACCTGGTCGTCGAGGGGTGACCAGGCGAAGGCCAGGACGACGAACCCGTGCAGCAGATACGGGTACATGGAGTTGGCTCCCCAACCCGTGAGGAACGTCTGGCGACGCGGAGCGAGCATCATGATCGCCCATGTCATCGCCAACCCGACGGCCATCAGTCCAAGCCGGATCAGGACGCCCTCGGTCATCTCCACCCCGAGCCGCTGGTAAGCCCGGTTCCAGTACACCCAGAGGTTCGACAGGCGCGAGGCGACCAGATAGGCCATCGGCGCGGCAGCGATGAGCACGGCGATCGCGGTTAACCGCACAAGCGGAGATGGGCGGTACGCGAGCCTGCCGCGACCGAGCCAGACGCCGAGGACGAAGAAGGGCAGCATTCCTGCCACCCGGTCCAACGACAGGGCGTGGCCGAGCACCGTGGCGGCTCCGGCGGAGAGGGACACCACGATCGCGATGACGACCGCTCCGCGAAGTTGGGCGAAGAGCGGAGCGAGCATCCGCCAGATGAACAGAGCGGGCAGGAACCACAGGTGATAAATCGGGGAGAGGAACTCGTTGACCGTCCAGGGCATCGGCCTGTCCATCACCGTGTAGAAGCTCATGTAAAGCAGCTGAAACACCACGTACGGCGCGAGCAGATCCCGGATCAGCGACGCCGCACGACGGCCGGTGAGCTCGGTTGCCGAGAGCATCCCCGAAAGCATGACGAAGGCCGGCATGTGGCACAGGTAGATGAACGTGTAGATCGTCCTGCCACCTGGCGAGGAGCCGAGCGTCTGACCCACCATGTGGCCGAGCGCGACCAGGACGATCAACAGCCCTTTGACGTTGTCGATGTACGGGTCGCGCCTGATGGGCGCGACAGCGACGCCAGGGCTCTCAGGCATCACCGTGGTTGTCACCCGGCCAGGCTGCCGGTCGGCCGATACCCGATCTAGCTGGAGTGAGCAGGATCACCAAAGGCCGCCCGCGGAGCGCTGTTCCTTGCCAGGCTCACCGTTCAAGGAGTGCAGGTCGCCGAACGCGACCGGCCACAGGCGCAAGCGGCGGGTCCGCGAGGACAATCCACTGGCCCCGCTCTTCGGCCGCATGGTCCCCAATTGCGTGGGTAGCCGGCGGACATGACCGCTTCAGTTGCGCACCTGCACGGCGGGCCACTCGATGGGGTGGACCGGCCAATAGCCGGCAGTCCTGATGAACTCGTGGAATTCACCCATGAGACCCCCGACGGCACTTGGTACGTGGAGTACCGCAGGGCTCGCCGCGCCGATGACGGCTGGCACTACGAGGCTACCGGCGGGATGGATAAACAGGATGAAGAGTGATACGGCCCTCAGAGGGGCCGTTCACCGGCGGGAACTGAGCCGATGATGGAAGCTGGGACTTCAGCCCTCCATCCTCACGGCCGGATAGCGGTGGCCGCGCTGTGCAAAGAATCCTTCGAACTCCCTCAACTGGAGTGGCTCGGGGATCGGGTGCCGGTCGGGTATGGCCCGCAGAGCCGACTGGTAGCGGAAGAACGTCGCAAGGTCGCTCGGGTAGCGACGAGGCTCTGTCCCGGCGAACGATCCCGCCACTCGCGCACGTTGAAGCACCCTGCGCCACTGGTCGACGCTTGCCAGTCCCACGGATTCCACACCATGGCAGAACAGCATGAGGTGTAAGTAGTCGTAGGTGTCCGACTGATCGAGATAGCGCTCGAGTGCGTCGGCCGAACTCTGGACGGGGAAGATGCTCCAGTAGGGTACGCAACCGGTCCGGAGAGCCCACCAGGGGTCGGCGAGGATGAACGACTCCACCAGCAGTCGGTTGGTTGGCAGGCCGCGTTGTCGGTACCACCAGCGATAGAGGTCGGCGATGAGCGGGCTGAGGTCCTCGGGGTCGTCGAAGATCAGCCGCCGTACCTGATAGCCGTGTCGGCGCGCGAATGCGGTCGCGTCGTCCCGTAGCGCCGGTTCGAATCCCCATTCCGCCTCAGGGCTTTCGCTGTCGGGCGTCGGCGCCTCCCACCGTGTCCGCTTGACTCCGTAACGACGTAGGTATGCGGCTATTCGGGGATCGCCCTCGCGATACTGCGACGGCTGCAGTCCGCCGACGGCACCGAACTGGAAGACGTGTCGCTCGCCGACGCGGGTGGTGGGCCATCGCCGGGTGCACTCGGCGAGCAGGACCACGCCGCCGGGATCGAGCGTGTTGGTCAGGAATCGCTCGTACGCGGGTCCGAGCCGGGTGCGTTTGACGCGGAAATAGGCCATCCGCCGCGACGTCAACCGATCCTGGTTTGGATCATGCAGGTGGTGCAGGACGAAGTCGGGGTTGCGTGCCAACAGTGCCTGGGCGGTGGCGTCGAAGGCGTGTAGGGCGCGCATCGGATCATCCGGGGGCACCTGCCGTTGACGCAGCGGGAGCAGAAGCGTCTGGGGCAACCAGGCGATACCGAGGGCCGCGCACAGATGCACGAGCGCTCCGCTGGACGAGCCGAGGATGACCGCCGGGTACCGGCGCCGCGGGTAGAGTCGGACGATCGAGGCGGCGGCTTGCTCGATGTCGAGGGCCGCCATTCGTGCCGCCGGCTGCGCCTCGGCTCCGCTGGCCAGGCTGTAGATCGTCTCTCTGAGCCGGACCGGAAGCCGGTTCGCGGCGGTCGCGAGGGGACGCAAGAGTCGCCCCGCAGGCCTGCCCATTGGTGGCGTGTCGCGGTGATGAAGGTAGCGGGCAGTTGCCATGACCATGGCAGAAGCGGAGTCGAATGCCGCCACCTCGCGGGGTAGTTTCATCCCACCTCCCGCGGGCGGTTACCCCGAAAATCATCCGGTACGCCCGGTTCCGTCCGTGGCTGTCGGGTAACCGCGGGTATGCGGAAGAGGCCGGAGCCGTATTCGCCACCATTTCCCTCGAATGGGACGACGTCGTACCACGACGGTCCGTTGGGTCGGATGCGCAGCCGGGCGGTCGGCGAGCCGCGAGCCGATGTGCCCGAGCTGGTGCTCGTCCAGGGCATGGGAGTGGCCGACTACCTCATGCCGGGCCTCGGCGCTCTCGGCGAGTGGACGCGTGCGCACCTCGTCGAACTACCCGGCTTTGCCGGCAGCGGTGAACCGCCGCACGAGCTCACCGTGGTGGAGTTCGGCGATGCGGTCGCGGACTGGCTCGCCGCCCAGCGACTCGGTCCGGTGGTACTCGCCGGCCATTCCAGCGGCACTCAGGTTGCCGCGCAGGCTGCCGTCGGCCACCCCGATGTGCGTGGTGTCGTCCTGGCCAGCCCCACGGTCGACCCGGTCGCTCGGAGCCCGCTGCGTCTGCTCATCCGCTGGCGACTGGACGGGCACCGGGAGCCACCCGGGCTGACCCAGTCACACCGCCCCGAGTGGAAGCGGGCAGGGCTTCCCCGCATGCTGCACCTGGCACGCGCACATCTCGACCACACGATCGAGGAACCCGTGACCCGCTTCAGGGTTCCCCTGCTGGTGATCCGCGGACGCGACGACATGATCAGCACTTCCCGGTGGGGCCGCCAGCTGGCTGCGCTACCGTCCACCGGCGAGTACGTCGAAGTCGCCGGCGCCCACACCTTCCCATGGCTGGATCCGAAGGCCTGGTCCGAACCGATGCGCCGCTTCGCGACCGGGCTCGGTTGATTGTCATCGGCCCGCTGAACCGTGAGCGGCGCCTTGCCGTCTTCTGGTATTGCGCGCACCGGTGCGATGGAAACAGGGGTTGACCTGGCGGGGGTGGGGTATCCGCGGCCCGTGCGGACAAGGGATCTCGTCGTTGTTGTCACCGGGGCGTCCAGCGGCATCGGCCGGGCCACCGCCCACGCCTTCGCCGATCACGGCAACGCCCTGGCCCTGGCGGCGCGGGGAGAGGCTGCGTTGGACGACGTTGTTCAGGAGTGCGTGGAGCGTGGCGGGCCGGCGATTGCGGTGCCCACGGACGTCAGCGACGCGCAGGCGGTGCGGGAGTTGGCCCAGCGAACTCTGCAGCGGTACGGGCGGATCGATGTATGGGTCAACAATGCTGCGGTGAGCGTTTTCGGGCGATTTCAGGACGTTTCGGAGGAAGGCTTTCGGCGGGTTCTCGACGTGAACGTGATGGGCTACGTGCACGGGGCCCGTGCGGCACTGCCCGTGATGCGGGAACAGGGCCATGGCGTGCTGGTCGATGTGTCATCGGTTGTCGGGGTGGTCACGCAGCCGTACACCCACGCCTACACGATGTCGAAGTTCGCGGTCCGGGCGTTGAGTGGCAGCCTGCGGCAGGAACTGCAGGTGGAGGGCGCATCCGGAATCCACGTGTGCACGGTTCTGCCGGCGACGATCGACACGCCGATCTTCCAGCACGCCGCGAACTACACGGGCCGGGCGGTCCGGGCCATGCCGCCGGTGTACCCGCCGGAGCGGGTCGCGCGGACCATCGTGAACCTTGTGCGGCGGCCCCGGCGGGAGGTGGCCGTCGGGACCGCGGCCCACGCGTTGCTGATGCAGTCCCGGCTGACTCCCGGCCTGGTCGAGCGGCTGATGGCCATCCAGGTCGACCGGCAGCACTTCATGCGCCGGCCCGCGCCGGCTACCGCCGGGAACCTGCACCGGCCAGCTCTGGAGTTCGAAGCAATCCACGGCGGCTGGGACAGCCGGCAACAGGCAGCCCGGCGCGCGGCGGGAGCCGCTGCCGCACTGCTGGTCGGGACGGCCGCAGCCGCGCTTCGCCGTTGGCGGCGATGAGTGGCAGGCCGAGCTCCGTGCCACGGCATGGGCGGATGTGCCTCACCAGACCGATCAGGAATCGAGAAGCGCCGGCCGCCGAGCCGCACCTAGCGTGACTGCCATGGACATCACCATTCACACCAGCTCCCTCCCGCACACCGACCCGGACGCCTCCCTGGCCTTCTACCGCGACACCCTCGGCTTCGAGGTCCGCAACGACGTCGGACAGGGCAAGATGCGCTGGATCACGGTCGGACCCGCCGACCAGCCCGACACGTCCATCCTCCTG